>DASPJU010000266.1:0-2630 GCA_035628475.1 Salinarimonas sp.
CTGGACGGGGTGCCGGGCGCCGCCAACGAGGCGATGCTGCAAGGCGTCCTGCGCCGCGACTGGGGATTTTCAGGCTTCGTGGTCTCGGATTGGGATGGGGTCAAGGAGCTCATGGCGCACGGGGTCGCGGCCGACGGAGCCGAGGCGGCGCGGCGCGCGCTGCTGGCCGGCGTCGACATGGACATGGAAAGCGGGCTCTTCCTGCGCCATCTGCCGGACGAGATCGCGGCCGGGCGCGTGCCCCCGGCGCGGATCGACGAGGCGGCCCGCCGGGTCCTGCGGGTGAAGCTCGCCATGGGCCTGTTCGAGCGCCCCGCGCCGACGCTGGAGAACCAGAACCGCTCGATCCTGCTGCCCGAGTATCGCGCCAGGGCCCGGGCGCTGGCGCGCGATTCCATGGTGCTCCTGCGCAACGAGGGCGCCCTGCCGGTCCGCCCGAGCGTGCGCTCGATCGCGCTGGTGGGCGCCCTCGCCGACAATGGCGGCGACCAGCTCGGGCCGCACGCGGCACGGGGCTGGCCCGACGAGAGCATCACCCTGCGCCGGGGCCTGGAGGAGCGGGCCGCGCGATCAGGCGTGCGGGTCGCCTACGCGCCCGGCTGCGCCGCCGATTGCCGGACGGACGAGGGTTTCGCGCAGGCCGCGCGGATCGCGGGCGAGGCGGATCTCGTCGTGGCGGTGCTGGGCGAGCCCCGCAACCAGTCGGGCGAGGGCGCCTCGCGCGCCTCCCTCGACCTGCCCGGGCGCCAGGGCGAGCTCCTGGACGCGCTCCTTGCCACGGGCAAGCCCGTCGTCGTGGTGATGATGGCGGGCCGCCCGCTCCTGCTGGGGCCCCGCCTGGAGCGCGCGGCGGGCCTGCTCATGGCCTGGTATCCGGGCACCGAGGGCGGCCCGGCGCTGGCCAAGGTCCTGTTCGGCGACGACGACCCCGGCGGGCGGCTGCCGGTGAGCTGGCCCCGCGCGGTGGGCCAGCTGCCGCTCCCCTACAACCGCCTGCCCTCGGGCCGGCTGCACGATCCCGAGAACCGCTTCACGCTGGGCTACATGGACGAGCGGCTCCAGCCCCTCTTCCCCTTCGGCCACGGCCTCTCCTACACGCGCTTCGCCTATGCCGACCTCGCGGTCGCGACGCCCCGCGCCGCCGCGGGCGACACCGTCGAGGTGCGGGTGCGGGTGAGGAACGAGGGCGATCGCCCCGGGCGCACGGTGGCGCAGCTCTATGTCCGCGATCCGGTCGCCACGCGCAGCCGGCCGATCCGGGAGCTCAAGGCCTTCGAGGCCCTGCGCCTCGCGCCCGGCGAGAGCCGGGAGGTCGTGTTCCGCGTGCCCGTCGCCGAGCTCGGCTTCCACCTCGCGGACGGGACCTACGTGGTGGAGCCGGGCGAGTTCCAGGTCTTCGCCGGCGCCGACGCCTGGGCAAGCCTGGAGGGGCGCTTCGAGCTGACGGAGGGCCTGCGGCGGCGACCCTAACCCGCCCGTCATTCCGGGGCCGAGCGCAGCGAGGAGCTTCGCGGCCCCGGAATGACGGTCGCTACATATGGATGGCGCGCTTCTCGACGCCGAGCGCCGCTTCCTTCACGGCTTCCGCCAGCGTCGGGTGCGCATGGCAGGTGCGGGCGATGTCCTCCGACGAGGCGCCGAACTCCATGGCGACCGCGACCTCGTGGATGAGGTTGCCGGCCTCGGGGCCGATGATGTGGGCGCCGAGCACCCGGTCGGTCTTGGCGTCGGCCAGGATCTTCACGAAGCCGTCCGTCTGGCCGTTGGCCTTGGCGCGGCCGTTCGCCGTGAAGGGGAACTTGCCGACCGAATAGGCGATGCCCTCGGCCTTGAGCTCCTCCTCGGAGCGGCCGACCGAGGCCACCTCGGGGAAGGTGTAGACGACGTTGGGGATCACCTCGTAATTCACGTGCCCGCCCTTGCCGGCGAGCATCTCTGCCACCGCGATCCCCTCGTCCTCCGCCTTGTGGGCGAGCATGGGCCCCGCGATCACGTCGCCGATGGCGTAGATGCCCGCGACGTTGGTGGCGTAGTGGGCGTCGACCACGACCCGGCCCTTGTCGTCCTTCGCGACACCCACGCCCTCCAGGCCGAGGCCCTCGGTGTAGGGCGTGCGGCCAATCGAGACGAGGACCGCGTCGACGTCGAGCGTCTCCGCCGTGCCGCCGGCCGCGGGCTCCAGGGTCACCCGGGCGCCGTTGCCGGTCACCTCGACGCCCGTCACCTTGGTGGACAGGCGGAACTGCATGCCCTGCTTGCCCAGAATCCGCTGGAACTGCTTGCCGATCTCGACGTCCATACCCGGCAGGATGCGGTCGAGATACTCGACCACCGTCACCTCGGAGCCCAAGCGGCGCCAGACCGAGCCGAGCTCGAGGCCGATCACGCCGGCGCCGATGACGAGCATCTTGCCCGGCACCTTCTCGAGGGTCAGGGCGCCGGTGGAGGACACGACGGTCTCCTCGTCGATCTCGACGCCGCGCAGCTTCGCGACGTCCGAGCCCGTGGCGATGACGATGCTCTTCGTGGTCAGGGTCTTGGTCGAGCCGTCCTCGGCCGTCACCTCGACCTGGCCCGGCGCCGCGATGCGGCCCGTGCCCTGGTGGGCGTCGATCTTGTTCTTCTTGAGC
>DASPJU010000267.1:0-17886 GCA_035628475.1 Salinarimonas sp.
CTCGCCTGGAACGTGGCGGCGAGGGACTGAACGATGCTCGAAGGTCCTCTCCCCCTTTCGACCCGCCTGGCGCTCGGCGCCATCGGCCTCGGGCTCTTCCTCGGCCTCTGGACGTTCATGTCCACCTCCGGCGTCGTGCCGAAGCAATTCCTGCCCGCGCCCCTGGACGTGTTCCGCCGGTTCGTGGCGCTTCTGACTGCACCATTCGCCGGGGCCACGCTGCCGCAGCATCTTGCCTCAAGCCTGCTGCGCTATGCCTACGGCGTCCTGCTCGCCGCCTCAATCGGCATACCCCTCGGCCTGATGATGGGCTGGTTCCGAATCCTCGATGAGGTGGTCTCCCCGATATTCGATGCGTTGCGCTTCATCGCGCCGATCGCGTGGGTGCCATTCGCCGCGCTCTGGTTCGGCACCGGGATCGGTGGGCCCGTCCTGATCATCTTCGCCGGCGCCTTTCCGCCCTGCCTTATCAACGCCTATCGCGGCGCCCGCTTCGTGGAGCCACGGCTCATCGAAGCGGCCCGCATGCTCGGGACGGGGAATGCCCGGATGATCCTCGAGATCCTTCTTCCGGCCGCGACGCCTTCCATCATGGCGGGTCTGCGGGTTTCCGCGGGACTCGGCTGGCAATCGCTCGTCGGCGCGGAGCTCATCGTCGCCGCCGCTGGGGTCGGGTTCATGATGGTTCAGGCCCAGGCCAACGTGGCGACACCGACCGTTATGGCCGGCATGGCGGCTATCGGCGTGGTCGGCATGCTGATCGACGTCGGGCTGCGCCGATCGGAAGCATGGCTGCGGACGCGCCGCGGCCTCGAGGCTTAGGGGACGTGACGATGGGCTCGATCCTGTTCGAAAACGTGGACAAGTATTTCGGCCCCAAGGTCGGCGGGGTGAAGGTCCTCGACGACATCAATCTCGCCATAGGGGAGAAGGAGTTCGTCGCGATTGTCGGGCCCTCCGGATGCGGGAAGACCACGTGCCTGCGCATGGTCGCCGGCTTTGAGGCCACCACGTCGGGGGTCGTGAGCGTCGATGGGCGTGCCGTGACGGCGCCAGGCCCGGACCGGGCCGTGGTGTTCCAGCAATTCGCGCTGTTTCCCTGGAAGACGGTGCGCCAGAACATCGACCTCGGCCTGCGCAACAAGAACATGCCCAAGGCACTGCGCGACGAGCACGTCGCCGCCGCCCTGACCCTAATGAACCTGCAGAGCCATGCTGACGCCTTCCCGCACCAGCTGTCGGGCGGCATGCAGCAGCGCGTCGCGATTGCGCGTGCCTACGTGCTCGATCCGGACGTGCTCCTCATGGACGAGCCCTTCGGCGCTCTCGACGCGCAGACCCGGGTCGTCATGCAGGAGGAGCTGGTGCGCCTGGCCAGGGTCAATCCGCGAACAGTGCTGTTCATCACTCATGCCGTGGAGGAGGCCGTCTATCTGGCCGATCGCGTCGCGATCATGACCCGGCGCCCGGGGCGGATCAAGGAGGTGATCGACGTGCGCTCGATCCGTGAGGCAGAGGGCTGGGATCGGATCCCCCGGATCGAAGACGTCATGGACCTCGAGTCCTTCGTCCATCTGCGAACCCAGATTTGGAAGTCCCTGCGCGAGGAGAAGGCCGACAATGGCGCCTGATAACCTGACGCAGCCCGGTTTGACACGGGATCTGACTGAGCCGGAGCCGATCCCGGCAGCCGGCATCGCCCGCGCGAACGAGCTCATGCGCTCGGGGCGGCTGTTCCGCTATGGCGAGATGGGGCGCGACCAGAGCGACGTGGCGCTCCTGGAGCAGGAATTTGCGATGTTCGTCGGCCGGCGCTACTGCGTGGCCGTCAATTCGGGCGGCTCGGCTCTGTTTGTGGCGCTGAAGGCCCTTGGCGCGGGGCGCGGCGAGCCCGTCCTCGTCAACGGCTTCACCCTTGCTCCCGTCCCTGGCGCCATTGTCCATGCAGGTTGCCGGCCCGTCATCGTCGAGATCGGGCCCGATTACGTGATTGACGTCGCGGATCTTGAGCGAAAGGCTCGGGAGTCCGGCGCGCGCGTGCTGCTCTTGTCCCATATGCGAGGCCACGTCGCTGACATGGACGCTGTGGTCGCCCTGTGCCGACGGCTTGGCCTGCGTCTTGTGGAGGATTGCGCCCATGCCCTGTGCGCCTCATGGCGTGGGAAAGCGATCGGCACATTTGGCGACGCGGCGGCCTTCAGTGCGCAGACCTACAAGCATCTCAACGCCGGTGAAGGCGGCTTCGTGGTCCTGGATGATGATGACGCGACTGCCCGCGCGATTCTCCATTCCGGCAGCTATATGCTCCATGGGCAGCATCTCAGCAGCCCCGGCCCTGACATTCTGGCCCGCTGGGAGGAGAGCACGCCGAACTTCAGCCTGCGCATGTCGGCTCTCGCCGCCGCACTCCTTCGCCCGCAACTGGAGGAACTCCCCCGCCGCGCCGCCCGCTGGCGGGAGATCCACGACAGGATCCGCGCTGGACTGAGCAGCCTGAACGCCGTGCGGCTGCCGCGTCGCCATCCAGACGCCGTGCTTTCGCCGACCTCCGTTCAATTCTCGCTACCCGGCTTCGACGCTACGGAGATGAAGGCGGTCCTGGCTCATGCCCTGGAGCGCGGAGTCCCGATCAAATGGTTCGGGGCAAGCCGCCAGACTGGCTTCACGAGCGCGCCCCGTCACTGGAGCTATGCCGGGGAGCAGGGCCCCTTGGAGGCCACTCACCACGTGCTCTCGACCTTGTGCGACATCCGCACGCCCGTCTCGATGACGGATGAGGAATGCGACCTCACCACGCTGATCGTGCGTGAGGCCGTCAACGCCGCGCTCCCAGCCGTCGCTGGGAGAAGTGAGACCCGTCCGGTTGGGTGACCTAAACCTGGTGGGTAAAAAACACAGAGGGAGAGAACAATGAAGCGCATGCTCGCCGGACTTGCAGTCGCCACGGCCCTTCTCGGGGCCGCGCCGTCTATCGCTCAGAGCCCCGCGCCGATCGGCGTCAGCTATCAGCCGTCGCTCTACTGGGCGCTGCCGTTTCACTACGCGACCGTGAAGGGCTGGTGGAAGGAGGTGGGCCTCGACCCGAATTTCAGCACCTTCCCGGCCGGCGCGCCGCAAATCGCCGCGTCAGCGGCGAAGTCTTGGGACGTGGGCGGCACCGGCTCGGTTCCCGCGGTGCTGGGCGCGGTCCGCTTCAACATCATGACAATCGGCATCACCAACGACGAGTCGAAGACGAACGCGATGCTGGTGCGCGGCGACAAGTTCGACGCGATTAAGGCCGACCCGAAGCTGCTCAAGGGCCAGCGTCTCCTGCTGACCACCAACTCGACCGTCGATTACGCCTCACGTAAGTGCCTAGCCAAGTTCGGGCTGGGAAATAGCGAGATGCAGTTCGTCAATCTCGGTCAGGCGCAGATCATCACAGCGATCACCTCAAACAACGGCGATGTAGCGGGTGTGTGGGCTCCCAACACCTACACGCTCGAGGATCGCGCGAATGCCAAGACCCTGTGCTCCGGCGCAGATGCAGACGCAATTGTACCTGGCGCGCTGATCGTGCGCGGCGACTTCGCCAAGGAGCGCCCGGAGGACGTCGCCAAGTTCCTCGCAGTCTTCCTGCGCGGCTGGTCCTGGGCCAAGGCCAACCCGGCGGAGGCTCGCACCCTGGCGCTCGACTTTTACAAGCAGGGCGGCCTCGAGGTGACGCCACGGGCTATGGACCAGGAATTCGCGCTTCGCCCGACTTTCTCTCTCGACGAGCAGCTGAAGCTCATGAACCGTGACGCGTCTGGATCGACGGTCGACAGTTGGTTTCGGGAGATCGGCAAGTTCATGACCGAGGTCGGGACCATCCCGAGCAACCCGGAAGTGAAGAGCTACATCACGGACGACTTCCTCAAGCGCGTGGCGGCCGACTCAAAGCTGCGGGCCTTCGCGACCGAGTTCGATCGGAAGTGATCAGCCGGCAGGGCGGCCCCGCCGCCCTGCTCCCCCCGCCCGCGGTGCAAGTATGGATCCAAGCCATGTCGATCACCTATCTCAAGAAGGCCACGAAGACCCCCGAGACTGAGACCGACACAGCGCGCAAAGTCGTCGCCGAGATGCTGGCCAGGATCGAGGCCGGTGGCGAGGAGGCCGTGCGCGACTACGCGCTGACGCTCGATAGATGGGGAGGCGACATTCTCCTCGATGATGCCGCCATCGACGAACGCACCCGCGACATCCCCTCCTCGGTGAAGGACGACATCGCGTTCGCGGCCGCCCGCGTGCGGCGCTTCGCCGAAGCGCAGCGTGCATCCGTCCAGGACTTCGCGCTCGAGATTTCCCCTGGGCTGCACCTCGGGCAGAAGCTCGTGCCCGTGAACACGGCTGGGTGCTACGTGCCCGCCGGACGGTATGCCCATATCGCGTCGGCCTATATGTCAGTCGCAACCGCCAAGGCTGCGGGGGTGAAGACGGTGGTGGCGTGTTCCGCGCCGTTTAAAGGCGAGGGGGTCCACCCGCACGTGCTCTACGCCATGAAGGTCGCGGGGGCGGACGTGATCATGTGCATTGGTGGCGTCCAGGCCATCGCCGCCATGGCCTTCGGTCTCTTTACCGGTAAGCCGGCGGATATGATCGTCGGTCCAGGCAACAAGTTCGTCGCCGAGGCCAAGCGCATGCTGTTTGGCAAGGTCGGGATCGACGTCTTCGCCGGTCCCTCGGAGGTTGCCGTAATCGCCGATGCCGGGGCCGATCCGCTCATCGTGGCCACCGATCTTGTGGGGCAGGCCGAGCACGGCCACGAGAGTCCGGCCTGGCTCATCACCTCCTCGCGCCGGATCGCCGACGATGTCGCACGCCTGATCCCCGAGTTGATCGACGCGCTCCCCCCCACGGCTCGCGACGCAGCAGGTGCCGCATGGCGCGATTACGGTGAGATCGTTTTGTGCGACACCCGTGAGGAGATGGTGCGGGTCTCCGACGAGTACGCCTGCGAGCACCTCGAAGTGCATTGCAGCGACCTAGACTGGTGGCACGCCCATCTCACGAATTACGGTTCGCTGTTCCTGGGGGAGGAGACGAACGTCGCGTTCGGCGACAAGGTATCTGGACCCAATCACATCCTCCCGACGAAGTTCGCGGCGCGTTATTCCGCAGGACTTTCGGTCCACAAATTCCTGAAGCCCCTCACCTGGCAGCGAATGGACCGGGAGGCCTGCAAGGCCGTCGCGCCCGCCTCGGCCCGGATCTCCCGCCTTGAGGGAATGGAGGCCCACGCCCGCACGAGCGACGTCCGCATGGCGAAATACGCCGCCGGGATCGACGTCGACCTTGGAACGCCGGTGGAGGCGTGATGACCTTCCGACTGGCAGGCCTCTTCGATCTGACCGGGCGGACTGCGCTGGTCACCGGCGGCAATAGCGGCATCGGGCTTGCGATGGCGCGGGCGCTCGGGCTCGCGGGCGCCGGGATCGTCCTCGTCGCGCGACGCCAGGCGGAGCTCGACAGCGCCGTTGAGGGCCTGGTGCGGGAGGGGATCGAGGCCTCAGCATTGCCGTTCGATGTCGCTCGGGAGGATGCCGGGGCCGGCCTGCGCGAAGGCTGCACCGCCCGCCCCGTGATCGACATCGTCGTGAACGCGGCCGGGATCAACCTGCGCCAGCCGTTCGGGGAGGTCACGGCCGCCGCGTTCGACCTGCACATGGCGCTTCACCTGCGCGCGCCGTTCCTGCTCACGCAGGCTTTCGCACCGGCAATGGCGGAGCGCGGTTACGGGCGCATCATCAACCTCGCCTCGCTGCAGAGCTACCGCGCCTTCCCGAACTCGGCGCCCTATGGGGCCGGCAAGGGCGGGCTGGTCCAGCTCACCCGGGCCATTGCCGAGGAATGGTCCCGGCATGGCATCACCTGCAACGCGATCGCGCCGGGCTTCTTCCCGACGCCGCTCACGGCACCGGTCTTCGCCGATCACGAGCGGGCCGTCCGCAACGCGGCACAAACCGCCATGGGGCGGAACGGGGAACTCGACGACCTCACGGGTGTGACGGTGTTTCTCGCCTCGGCGGCATCGGCCTACATCACCGGCCAGACCCTCGCCGTCGATGGGGGCTTCACAGCAAAGTAAGGTTCACGCTCATGAAGGCTCTCGTCTATACCGGCCCGAACGCGCTCGCTTTTCGTGACGAGCCCGAGCCGGAAGAGGCGCCCGGTGAGGTTCTGGTGCGAGTCGAGGCTGTCGGCATCTGCGGCTCGGACATGCACGCCTATCACGGCCACGACACGCGCCGTCCCGCACCGCTCATCCTCGGGCACGAGGCCGCTGGCCGCATCGTGTCGGGACCCCGCGCCGGAACGCGCGTGACCATCAACCCGCTCGTCGTCGATCCGGCCTGCTCCTATGCCGTGGAAGGACGATGGCACCTATCGCCGACGCGTCAGATCCTGTCCATGCCACCCCGGCAAGGCGCCTTCGCAGAATTGATCCGTGTCCCCGACCGGAACGCGATCCCCATTCCCGATAGCCTGGCGGTGGAGCGCGCGGCTCTGGCGGAGCCGATCGCAGTGGCATGGCACGCGGTGCGCCTCGGCATGGAAAAGCTGCACCAGCCCCTAGCTGCGTGCCGCGTCGTGGTGCTCGGCGGCGGGGCCATTGGGCTTGCCTGCGCGATCGTGGGGCGCCATTTCGGCGCCTACTGGATCCTGGTGGGCGAAACGAACCCGCTTCGGCGCAGAACGATCGAGACGGCGGAGGGGCTGTCGCCCTACGAGCCCGGAAGTTCGGCCGAACCGGGGGAGAGCAGCGTGGATCTGGTGATCGATGCGGTCGGTGCCGCGGCGACACGGGCCGCCGCTTGCCGTATGGTAAGGCCGGGCGGTGTTATCGTTCACGTCGGCCTTCTCCCCGGCCACGAAGGCCTGGACCTTCGCAAGCTTACGCTTCAGGAGATCACTTTCACCGGATCGTATTGCTACACGCCGCAGGATTTTCTGCAGACAGTTGCGGCTCTCGCGGCGGAGCGCCTTGGCGACCTCGCCTGGTTTGAGCAGCGGACCCTCGCTGAAGGAGCAGGTGCCTTCCGAGATATTGACGCCGGACATGTCTCAGCAGCCAAGATCCTCCTCCGTATACCCTGACACCTGCCTACTGGCGAAACGGCGCGATTAGACCGACTCCTAATCCCGTTTTTTCGGAGGCTGTGGACACGGGACGGCTCGTGAGCGCCGTGATTCGAACCGATTGGCAACGAATTGCTTCACTGGGCTGATTGAGCAGTAGCGGACTGGTGTGAGGGATCTCTCAGATGCCTGGCAAGTCGCCGCTAAGCAGCCGCTCCTCGCGCAACGGCCACTCTCTTCATGGCACAATCTGGGCGAGCTCGCCGCCCAGAAGGGCCGCCATGTCGGCCTTGCACAGGGCACTGCCGCAGATCAGCCGATGCGCCCCAAGCTGCCAGAGGTCGCCGGCACGCGTGACCACGAAGGCCCGCTCGGGCGTGCTCGGAACGTGGTCCTCGGCGCGGTCTCCTGCGCCCTTGACGTCGGCAGCCTCCTCGAGCACCCGATCGACCTCGCCGGTCTCGAAGCCCTGGAGCTCGATCTGGTAGTCAAGCGCGACCAGCTCCCCCAGCTCGAGCGCAAGGATCTCCTTGTCCCAGCCGGCCTTCTCGGCGAGCCGGTTGTCAGCAAGGATGTAGGCGCGCTTGTCCGCGGCCGAGAGATGCGAGAGGCGCAGGACCGGCACATTGGTGCGCTTGATCAGCCGAGCGGCCTCAACACGGCCGTCGCCTGCGATGATCCTGTTCCCGTGGTCGATCAGGACGGGGTTGTTAAAGCCGAAGCGCTCGATCGATCGCGCAATTTGGCGAACTTGCTTCTTCTTGTGCGTGCGGGCATTGCGCTCGTAGGGCTTGAGCGCCTCAAGAGGGAGGTGCTCGATCTGGGGACTGGTGTTCATGACGCTTTCCTTCGCGCCGCCTGAGGGAGCTCGGACGCGCGCCAGGGTTCGCGCATGGGGGCATGCGCGTCGCCGGGGAGCGGACGAGACCTGGTTCCGAGTGCTCGGGACACAGGCGGTGCCGCCCCGAGCGCCTCAAGAGAACAGCAAAGCGTGGAGCCGCCGACTACCAACGTTTCTCGTGCGCTGACATTCGTTGATGCGATAACGTCTACTCGTGAGGCCAGCGGAGGCGGCGCATGCCAACGAGACCCAAGACCGTTCAAGGATGCGCTGCCGAGTGCATCGAGCGCCTCGGCGTCGATCTGGCAACACACGAGCGGGTCCGCGCCTGCGTGCAAGAGCAGATGCCCGGCGCGAGGGTGGCACCGATCATGATCACTACCCTGTTGAAGAAGATGAGGCGGGGCGGGCCGGTCGCAAAGATCAGACCCGGTCACCACGTTATTATTGCGGGCCGGGAGTACCGCAGCGTCGCGCAGGCAGCCCGCGCCCTCGGCTACTCGAAGCAGGGTGTGATCAAGCGCCTCAGGAACCCGGCTTTCCCGGACTGGGCCTATGCTGCCGATGTCGCGCAAGACGGGGCGGGGAAGAGCTGACCGCTTCCCTGATTGTGCAGACGCCTTCCCTGTTGTGAGACGCTCGTTTCCCTGTTCTGCCGCGTCGGGAAACGGGTGCTAAGATGCTGAAAGATCGCGACTCCTCGTTGGGCGGAGACGCCCGGGAATGCGGGTGTTCAGATTTTTCGCTGTTTTTTCCCACTGAACAGGGAATAGTGGCTGGAGACGGGTTCGCACCCGACTGGCTCCACCACCAGGTCCTTTTTCTCTCCAGATTCATGAACGCTGTCAGGTACTTAACTTTGGTCAGACTTGGCCTGCGTACCCACGCTCGTACCCAGATCGCGTCCCCGTAATCCACAACGCCCGCAGCGCGGATTGGGCATCCGATCCTTGCTTGGGTCCCGGCGAGCGATGGCGGGGCCGCCGCATGTCATGGCGACAGCGCGAGTATCTCGGCGAGCACGCGAGGCATGCGAAGGTGGACCTCTGTCGGACCCTCGTTGTCGAGATCCCATGCGGCCGCCAGACCGGCATAGGCGAGTGCCCAGAGCAGCAGGCGCCCGCGGTCGAGATTGGCGGCCTCCGCTATGATGGTGGCCTGCCGAGCGAGCCGGGCGGGATCCCGCGTCATAGGGAGCTCCGGGTTGCATAGCAGGTTGGCGAAGTCGTAGGTCCGTTCGCCCCAGAGCCCCTTCGGGTCGATGGCGAGCCAACCCCGCTCCGGACCAAAATCGAGCACGTTGCCGTGGTGGATGTCCCCGTGGAGTACGCCGATCTCACGGGGCGCGGCGAGCAGGGTGCGAGCCGCATCGGCGCAAGCCCCGAGAATGCCTCCGTAGCGCGCCCCCACGGGCCATAGCTCGGCGAACCACGCGTCGAGCGGAACTAGATCCGGGGGCGGGCGATCCCTTGGCCCATGCAGGCGCGCCGCGACGGCGCAGGCGATCCGGCTCGCCTCGTCGTCCCTGCAGCTCGTTGCGAGGTCGAGCAGCGAGCAACCGCCAACGGCCCGCTCCAGCAGGATGGCCGCGCCCTCATGTGCCAGGACACGTGCGGCACCGACGCCCTCCCACCAGACCATGAGCGCCGCGCCCGCCCGCTCCTCGGGGGAGATCGCGACCTTCAACATGGCCGGCTCACCGGACGCGACCACTGGCAGGAGCTGGCTGCTGCGGGTCTCGACCGCCGGACCGTCCGGGCTCAGGTCCCATCGCCGACGGTAGCTGTCCAGGGAAGGCTGGATCTGGGCCATCACACCGTGTTGGCCTGCCGAGAGCACATTGTGAAGGCTCAACGACGGAGATCGGTCGCCGGTCGTAGGCGTGCGCCAACGCGTCATAGGCAGGGCGCCAGGAAAGGCGTAGGGTGCCTCCGGGTGTGCGGCGTGCGAGACGCCGCGGCCGGCGCCGGGCGCACCGCCCTGACGCCCGTCGAAGAGTTCCCGGAAACATTCAGCCGGGCGAGGGACGGGCCGATGGTCATCGACACAGGACAACGCGGCCGGGCCGCCAGGGGGCGAGCGCGGAACCCTTCCGCTCGTGAGGGGGAGGTGCCGACTCAGCTCGCGGCGACGCCGGGCGCCTTCGTCGATGCGGACCTCAAGGGCGGCATCCTCGACGCCAGCACGGACTGCATCAAGGTCCTTGCCCTCGACGGCACCCTGCTCGCCATGAACGAGAACGGCCGCCTCGTCATGGAGATCGACGATTTCGGTCGGCTGCGCGGACTGCCCTGGGTCGACCTGTGGCCGGAGGGGCAGAGGACCGCCGTCGAGGGGGCTTTGGTGGCCGCCCGGTTGGGGCTTGGCGGGCGCTTCGCGGGCTACCGCCCTACCGCCAAGGGCACCCCGAAGTGGTGGGACGTGGTCGTCAGCGCCGTTCGGGACGCGGCAGGGCAACCCACGCACCTGGTGGCGATCTCCCGCGACATGACCATGGACCGGCACCGGACAGAGGCTGGCGACCTCCTGAACCTGGAGCTCGCTCACCGCGTCCGCAACCTGTTCGCCCTGGTCAACGGCCTGATCACGCTCGCTGCGAGGACGGACCCGGCCGCGCAGCCCTTCGCGGCCACCTTGCGAGAGCGCTTCACGTCCTTGAGCCTCGCGCTTGAGTACATCCTCCCTTCCCCGCAAGCCGGCTCGTCGTCCCCGCACACGCTCAAGGGGCTCCTCGGAATCCTCCTCTCGCCCTACGAGGTCCCCGGCCTGGGCCAGCCCCGCTTCGTCATCGCAGGCGACGATGCCCCCGTCGGCTCTCATGCCACGACGAGCCTCGCGCTGAGCATCCATGAGTTGGCAACCAACGCAGTGAAGTACGGGGCCCTGATGCATCCCGGCGGGCAGGTGACGATCACCACGCGCCTGACCGCCAGCGACGAGTGCGAGCTATCCTGGGTCGAGCGGGGCGGGCCTCCGCTGGCGGATGAGCCACAGCGCAGCGGTTTCGGATCGCAACTGCTTCAGCGAAGCATGTCGGGCGCGCTTGGCGGCACGGTCACGCGGGCCTGGGCCCGCGACGGACTGGAACTCCGGTTGTCGATGCCGCTCAAGCGGCTCGCGGAATGATGTCGCAGGCCCGTCCCATCGGCGCCAGGCAAGGGGCGCGCCGGGAGTGCGGTCGGCCAGTCCAAGAACACGTCATCCGGGCGGGAGCCGTGCTCACGGTCGCTACTGACCCAGCAGGCGCTTGCGGCGGCGCCATCCCGCCGCAGTCCGCAGGACGCGGGAGAGGTCCTCGACCGAGTAGGGTTTGTGGAGCAATTCGAAGCCGGAGGTGCCGTTTGGCGCGAGGACGTGGCTGTAGCCGGACGTCAGCACGACGGGCAGGTCGGGGTGTCGCCCGCGGATCTCCTGCCCGAGCTCGATGCCGCTCATCCCGGGCATGACGACGTCGGAGAACACCACGTCGAACCGCCCGGCGTCCTTGGCCAGCTCGGCCAGGGCCTCGCCTGCGTTCGCCGCCAGCACCGTGTGGTAGCCCAGATCCGAGAGCGTCTGCCTGGCGAAGGTGCCGACGTCCACATTGTCCTCGACGACCAGCACGCAGGTGCCGTGCCCGTCGATGAGGACCTCCGGCTCGCGGTCGTCGACGGCCCCGGCCCCCGCGACGGTCCGCGGCAGGTAGAGCGTGAAAGTCGAGCCCCGCCCAAGCTCGCTCTCGACCGTGATCTCCCCGCCCGACTGCTTGGCGAACCCGAAGACCTGGCTGAGCCCAAGGCCCGTTCCCTGGCCGACGCCCTTCGTCGTGAAGAAAGGTTCGAAGATGCGGTCCAGCACCTGCGGGGCGATGCCGGACCCGGTGTCGGTGATCGACACCGCCACGAACTCCCCCGTCACCGCCTTGTGCGAGCGGATGGCGGGCATTCGATGCACCGGCCACACGGTCAACGTCAGGCAGCCCTCGCCGCCCATGGCATCCCGCGCGTTGATGGCCATGTTGACGAGCGCCGTGTCGAACTGGCTCGGATCCGCGTTCACGCAGCAGGTCTCGTCGGGCAAGCCAAGGGAAATGGCGATGCGCGATCCCGTGATCATCCCGAGCATGTCGGCGAGGTTGCGCACGCTGCGGCCGACGTCGAACACCTCGGGCCTGAGCGCTTGCCGGCGCGCGAAGGCGAGGAGCTGGCCCGTGAGCTTGGCGGCCCTGTCCGCGGTGTCTGAGATGGCGGCAATGTAGCGGGCGCGGCGCTCATCCGGCAGGTTCGGGCGCTTGAGGAGGTCGGTCGACGACTTGATGACCGTGAGCAGGTTGTTGAAGTCGTGGGCGACGCCGCCCGTGAGCTGGCCCACCGCCTCCATTTTCTGCGCTTGGCGCAGCGCATCCTGCGCGACTTCGAGCTCGGCGTCGCGTGTCCTCTCGGCCGTCCCGTCGCGGCCATAGGCGTAGATGAGGTCGCCCGCGGGCGCGGCGAGCCAGGAGATCCAGCGGTGCGAGCCGTCCTTGTGCCGGTATCGATTGTCGTAGAGCGGCAAGTCTTCCACGCTTGCGGTCGCGAGCGCGCCGCGGCTCGACGGTTGATCATCGGGGTGGATGAAGTCCAGGAAGCAGCGCCCGACGAGCTCGTCGGTCTCCCAGCCCAGGATGGACGTCCACGCCGGGTTCACGGCCTGGAAGATACCCTGGGTGTCGATCACCACGAGGAGGTCGCGCGAGTTCTTCCAGACCCGGTCCCGCTCCAGGGTTCGTGCGGCGACCCGGGCTTCCAGCGTCTCGTTCAGGTCCCGCAGCTCGGCCTCGGTGCGCTTCTCGCGGTCGATGTCGAGCGCGGCGACGACGCCGCCGGTGACCGCGCCGGTCTCGTCGCGGATCGGCGCCGCGATGAGGCGGATCCAGGTGTCGCGCCCTTCGCCCCTCCAGTAGAGCACCTCCAGCTCGGGGCGATCAGCCTCCCCACCGATCACCTTGGCGAGCGGGTACTCGTGCCCTTGCACCGGGCGGCCATCGGGATGCTGGGCGACCCACTCGCGATAGCCTTCGATGTCGGGTGAGGTGAGGACCGGGTGACCGAAGATGCGCTCGGCCTGGGCATTGCCGCCGACGATCCGGCCCGCGGGCGCCTCGGCGAGGACGACGCCGACGGGGACGGCGTCCACGACCGCCCGCAGCTTCGCCTCGCTGCGTCGCAGCGCGATCTCCACCTCCTTGCGCTCGTCGATGTCGATCACCGACCCGACGTAGCCCAGGAACGCCCCCTCGTCGTCGAAGCGTGCCGCGGCGGCATCTATCGCCCAACGGTAGGTGCCGTCCGCACGGCGCACCCTGAACTCGACGAAGTAGTCGCGCCGCTCCGCGTTCGCCGACACGAAGGCCTCCTCGGCCGCCGCGTGGTCGTCCGGGTGGACGGCATCGAGCCAGCCGTAGCCCTCCCCGGCCCGCTCTGCCTGCCCCGTGAACTCGTACCAACGACGGTTGAGGTAGGTGCATGAGCCGTCGGGGTCGGTGATCCACATCATCACCGGGGCGTTGTCGGCCATGTTGCGGAAACGCGCCTCGCTCTCGCGCTGGGCTGCCTGCGTGGCGCGCAGGCGGTCGATCAGGGCCTGCTGGTCCCGGGCGAGTTGGTCCCGGGCGGCGGCCTCGCCGCGCAGGCGCACCAGCTCCGTGACCTCCTCGACGCGGTGGATGATGAGCGCGACCTCGCCACGTGGGCCGAGCACGGGGGTGTTGATCGGGCTCCACCATCGCTCGACGAAGCGTCCGTCCGCGTCCCGAACGGCGTAGCGCTGGACCGCCATGATGTCGGGCACCTGCAGGGCGACAACCTCTCGAACGAGGCCGTGAGGTTGCGCACGCCGTCGGCGTCCGGGTCGTCGGGATCGTCGGGGAAGAGGTCGAAGAGCCTGCGTCCGATCTGCTCTTCCCTCGTCGAGCCGGTGAGGCTCAGGCGGGCATCGTTCACGGCGACGATGGTCCAGTCAGGCGGGGCTACGACGAGGAACGGGGTCGGCGAGGCTTCGAACAGGACGCGGAAGTCGGCGGACAGGCCAGCGGCATCCCTTGCGGTCGCCAGCCTGCGCTCGCCCTCGTTCCGCGCCTGCTCGGCGCGCACCTCCTCCGTCGTGTCCAGGGCGGTGAGGAAGATGCCCTCCACAGTGCCCGCCTCGCCGCGGATCGGCGCGAGGCTGTAGTACCAGAACGTCTCCTCGGCCCCGTTCCCCCGCTCCATGAGCAGGCGCTGGCGCTCGGCCACGAAGCCTTCTCCCGTGTCGAGGACAGCCTGGGCGGGCTCTTGCAGCGCCTGCCACAGCGTGGGCGAGATCTCCGCCATGGTGCGTCCGAGCGCCCAAGGGTGGCGCCCGTCCAGGAAGGGGCGGTAACCGTCATTGTAGATGAGGCGGAACTCCGGGCCCCAGTAGATGGCACCGACGGAGCGCGCGGCGATGCACATCGACACTGCGGAGCGCAGCGACTGCGGCCAGGTGGACGGCTCGCCGAGGGCCGTCGTCGACCAATCGTGGGCACGCATGATCGCGCCCATCACCCCACCGCCGGCGAGGAAGGCCGGCACGGGTCGGGCCTCAGATGTGCCTAGCATCGGGCCATCTCATTGAACGTGGCCTGGGTTGGCGGCTCGCGTGACCTACGCACTTCCAGGGCAGGCGGATGGCTGCCGGCAGCTGCTCACTGGTCGGGATCGGGCGGAGATGAGTTGCAGGTCGACACCCATCGAGCATGGGCGAGAGGGACATGTCGCACTTGGCTCGAACGGGCATGGCACAAGGCGTCGCACGTGCCATGGTTAGCGTCAATTTGTGTCGAGTACAGAATGAGTAAGGACCAGCCTTTCGTCACCGCGGAACGTTCTATAGGATGCAGCCTTTCCTCCGGCCCTGTGCATTCCTGTACCGTTCTGTGCGATCCCAGCGAACAAGCTGGGCTCCTGATCAGGCCTGTCGTTGAACAAGGGCTTGGACGGAAACGGGGCTTATTGCGGCAGAAAGGTGGCCGTTAAGCCGGGCTACGGAGGGCATCGAAAATCTCTCGATCTCCACGCCAGACGGGGTGAGCCTTCCGGCAAAACCGTAGCACATCAGCCGGGTCAGGGGTGGGCACCTCAGCTCCGGGAACATCCCGGGCAACCGGGAGAGCACCGCAGACGTATTCGATCATACCGTCTATGGCGTCGTGATCCCTCATGAAGAGTTCGAAGTTGGCTGCGAGCACATCTATCGTGAGCGGCGGATCGAACCCGACCCGACGTGAAGCATTTCTGATCCGCTGGCTCAGGTCCCCATCTCCCTTAGGCCACGGAAGCGGGTCTTCCGGCGCTGGCTGGAAGCCCAGAGCATCCAGGTAGCGCTCGACCGCCTCGACGACGATGGGCGGCGTCGGCAGCACACGGTAACGGCGGGCCATGCCGTGGGTAGGAGGCGTGCGGTGGTGCGCCGAGGCTTCGACAACGTCCACGCCGCCGGGCCGCCAGTGCCGTGTCTGGAGCCGGATCAGATCGGATGTCGCGAGGCCGCATCCGTATGCCAGCGCAACGACGGCAGGGCCGCGTGTCCGCACCCATACTCGATCCTAGGTACCCATCCGCGTACCCATGCTGGGCACCCGAACTGCAAGAAGGATCAAAGCCTTGATCTGTCGACAAGGGGGTGCGAGGGGCGGAAGTCGGTCTCCCCCTCAGCTCCACCAGACACCTTCGGGCGAATAGACGAACTCCCCAGCTATCCTGAAAAGCTGCGTCTTGGACGCCGCCCGGTCGGCTTGTCGCGGACCTGCCGCCGTCGTGAACCCGCGAGCCGGATCGCCTGCGGAGGCGCCGGTCCGCGAACGGGGTCCGGACCGTCACTGAACGAGCATCCCGCAAGGACCGCCCTTGGGGACGGTCAACTCAGGCCTCGCGATGGGGCCTCAGCATCGCTTCCACCCGCTCCCGAAGAAGCGTGGGGTCGAAGGGCTTCTCGACGACCGACGCCCCCGTGGCCTTCAGGAATTCCTCGAGCTGGTGGTGAAGGATGTCGCCCGTCACGAAGAGGATCGGGCAGGCCGTTCCCCCGGGACCCTGCCCGATGCGCGCGTGAAGCGCGGGTCCGTCGAGGCCCGGCATGCGCAGGTCGCTGATCACGAGATCGAAGCGCTCGCACGCGAGCCGCTCCGCCGCGGCCGCCCCGCTATATTGGACGTCGACCCGCCTCGCGAGCGGGGCCACGATCTCCGCGATCGCGTCCGCGACGTCGGGCTCGTCGTCGACCACGAGAATGGCGCGCGCGATCCTGTCCGCGTCCTGCGGCGAGGGAGCGTCGATCGCCTCGGGTCCCTCGGCCGGCGCCGCCGGCAGGCGGATCACGAAGGTCGCCCCGCCGTCGGGCGTGGGTTCCGCATGCAGGGCGCCCCCATGGGCGTCGACGATGCCGCGGCAGACCGACAGGCCGATCCCGGTGCCCAGGCCCTGCGGCTTGGTGGTGAAGAACGGCTCGAAGATCCGCGCCGCCAGCGCCGGGGGGATCCCCGGCCCGTTGTCCGCGACCCGCACCGTCACGTCGCCCCCGTCGATCGCGGTCGTGATCCGGATCCGCCGGTCGCCGGGCCGCTCCTGGAGCGCATGCTGGGCGTTGATGAGGAGGTTCATGAAGACCTGGGCCAGGTGGTCGGCGTCGCCCAGCACGGGCGGAACGCCCGGCCCGGCGGCGATCTCGACCTCGATCCCGTTCGCCTTCAGGCCGTAGCCCGTCAGCTCCAGCGCGGAGCGGATCAGGGGTTCGATGTCGAGGGGCTCGCGGGTCGGGGGCTTCTGACGCGCGATGGCGAGGAAGGACCGCACGATCCGGGCGCAGCGCTCGGCGGCCGCGCAGATGCGCTCGCTCCGGCGCCTGGTGGACTCGTCCTGCGCCAGCTCCTGGAGGAGGACCGCCTGGGCCAGCACGATGGCGAGCGGATTGTTCAGCTCGTGGGCGACGCCGGCGAGGAGCGAGCCCAGCGCGTTCAGCTTCTCGCTCTGGTAGAGCGCCTCCCGCTGGGCTTCCAGCGCCTGCTCGGCCTGCTTCTGCTCGGTGAGGTCCAGGGAGAAGATGAAGTAGCCGTCGATCACGCCGTCGTCGCGGACGCTGGGCGCATAGGTCCGCTTCACGTATCGGCGGCCCGCCGACGTGTAGGGAAGCCATCCCTCCCAGTGCTGGACCTGGCCCTCCATCGCGGCGGCGCCCAGCGGCTCGATGGTCCTGTAGGCGGCCTCGCCGATGACCTCCTGGACCGTCTTGCCGATGATCTCGTCGGGCCTGTAGCCCGACAGCTTCTCGAAGCTCCGGTTCATGTACCGGAAGCGGCGGTCGGCGCCGATCCAGGCCATCCGGCCGGGAAGCGCGTCGAGCACCCAGCGCAGGTTGGCCTCCCGGGCCTCGAGCGCGCGCTGGAGGGCCTCCGTGGCGGTGGTCCGGCGCAGCGTGAGGCAGAACAGGTCCCCCTCGACCGGGAGCCTGGTCGTCCTGGCCTCGGCGAGAAACGTGTCGCCGCCGAGGGTGCGGAACCGGGCGACGCCGACCGCCTCCTCGGGCCGGTCCTCCATGATCCAGGTGCGGTCCCGCCGTCCCGTGTCCAGGAGCGCGGAGAGGCCCGCGTCGAGCAGGCCCGCCCGTCGGCCGGGGGCGAGGAGCTGGACGGCCGCGTCGTTGCAGTCCAGCAGCCGGGCTCCGTCGTGCAGGATCAGCGCGTCGACGGAGCTCCTGAAGACGGCCTCGAAGACGGCGGGCGTCGGGTGCACCGGATTCTCGCCTCGAACATGAACCGCGCCACGCTATGCCCTGGAGCCGAACGGGCGCAAGCCGGCCCGCGCCCGGGTTCCGTGAAGCCGCGCGGTCCCTGGAGGACGGCCGGCCCCTCCTCGATCAACGCATGCGATTGGATGTTGACCTCGCGGGGCTCGCGGGAGCATCCCATCCCG
>DASPJU010000268.1:0-10378 GCA_035628475.1 Salinarimonas sp.
CCGACCCCTCTCCCATCCGGGAGAGGTGAGATGCTCTCCTCACCCCAGCAGCGGGGCGATGACCTTCTCCAGCTCGGCGATCGACATGTTGCCGCGGTGGACCTTGCCGTTGATGAAGAAGGTCGGCGTGGAGTTGACGCCGAGCTTCTCGCCGCGGGCCTTCACGTCGTTGACGGCCTCGTAGAGCTTCGTGTCCTTCAGGCACGACTCGAAGCGCTCCTGCGAGAAGCCCGCCTGGCGCATCATCTGCGAGAGCGCGTCCAGGGGCTTGTCCGTGAAGGCCCAGGCGCGCTGCTGCTCGAACAGCAGGTCGACGACCGCGTTGGTCTTGGCGGGCTCGCAGCGCGCCAGCATGAAGCCCGCCATGGCGAGCGGATCGAGGGGGAACTCGCGCAGCACGAAGCGGACCTTGCCGCTGTCGACATAGCGCTTCTTCAGCTCGGGCCAGGTGTCCTTGTGGAACGCGGCGCAGTGCGAGCAGGTCAGGGAGGCGTATTCGACGATGGTGACCTTGGCGTTCTCGGGGCCGTAGGCGATCTCGCCGAGCGGTCCCGCCCTGGCGAGGTCGCCGGCCGGCGCGGCGCCCTGGGCCCAGGCCGGCAGCCCGGCCAGGAGGGCTACGGCGCCGACCCCCACCATGAGGTTAAGCGTGTCGCGGCGCGTGATCATCTGTCCTGACTCCAACGATTGTCCGTCGTTCTCCAAGCGGTAGAACCCGGCCGGATTTGTGGCAAGCCGGGCGCCGCTCACGGCTTCGTGCGCGACGCGGCCACCGCGCGGCCGAGCCGGTCGAGGGCAGCGCGAAGGCCCTGGTCGCCGACGCCCGCGGTCGCGGCCTGGATCGCGCCGAGGGTCGCCTCGTCGAGGGGGCGCGGGCGCGGCGCCGCCTTGGGCAGGCGCCGCACCGGTCCCTGCTTGAGCACCACCTTGCCGACGCAGCGCCAGCCGTAGCGGGCATTGACCCGCTCCATGACCAGCGGCGCCAAGTGCTGCATCTCCAGGGCGAAGGCGCCCTCGACCCGCACCACGAGGGTGGCGGGCGCGCGCTCCTCGGGCGCCGCGCCCCTCGTCCGGCGAGGCCATTCGAGCTTCACCGGCTGCGAGAAGGCGGCGAGCCGCTCGCCCACGATCTCGGGCCAGGAGGCGATCACGTCGGAGGCCGCGAAGCCCTGCGCCGCGAGCGCCGGCCCGAGGCAGGCGTCGATGAGGTCCGCGAGGGGACGGGGAGGGAGGGGCTTGGCGGCCATCGACGGCGGATCCCGGGGCATTGGATCGGGGCGAGCGATCGGGTAAGGGCTGGCGCCATGGTAGACGCCGCCGGCGCGGGGTTGAAGCCCGATCCCGCCGAACTTCTCGCTTGGTACGACCGCCACCGCCGGGCGCTGCCCTGGCGCGCGCTCCCCGGCGAGACGCCCGACCCCTACCGGGTCTGGCTCTCCGAGATCATGCTGCAGCAGACGACGGTCGCGGCGGTCGCGCCCTATTTCGCCCGTTTCCTGGAGCGCTTCCCCACCGTCGAGGCCCTGGCCGAGGCGCCGAGCGAGGCCGTCATGACGGCCTGGGCGGGGCTCGGCTATTATTCCCGCGCCCGCAACCTGCATGCCTGCGCCAAGGCCGTAGTGGAGCGCCATGGCGGGCGCTTTCCCGCCTCCGAGGCGGCGCTGCGGGCGCTCCCCGGCATCGGCGACTACACGGCGGCGGCCGTGGCCGCGATCGCCTTCGGGATCCCGGCCGCGCCCGTGGACGGCAACATCGAGCGGGTGATGAGCCGCGTCTTCACCGTCGAGGAGCCGCTGCCGAAGGCCAGGCCCGCCATCAAGGCCCATGTCGCGGCCCTCGTGCCCTCCGACCGGCCCGGCGACTTCGCGCAGGCGATGATGGACCTGGGCGCCACGATCTGCACCCCGAAGCGCCCCGCCTGCGCGCTCTGCCCCTGGATGCGGCCCTGCCGGGCCCGCGCCGAGGGCCTGCAGGAGAGCTTCCCGCGCAAGGCCCCCAAGCGCGAGGGCGCGACGCGCCGCGGGGCGGCCTTCGTGGCGCTGCGCAACGACGGCGCCGTCCTGCTGCGGACCCGGGAGCCCAAAGGCCTGCTCGGCGGCATGGCCGAGGCTCCGACCAGCGCGTGGGAGCCCGATTACGACCTCGGCAAGGCCGTGCTCGACGCCCCCCTCGACGCGCGCTGGCAGCGCCTGCCGGGTGTCGTGCGCCACGTCTTCACGCATTTCCCGCTCGAGCTCACGGTGTATTTCGCCCGCGTGCCGGCGGCGACGCCCGCCCCCGAGGGGACGCGCTGGACCCCGCGCGCGGATCTGCCCGCCGAGCCGCTGCCCAACGCCATGCGCAAGGTGCTCGCCCACGCGCTGGACGTGCCGCCGGTCAAGGAGGGAAGGGGGAGAAAGGCGCGGTGACCGTGTTCTTCGGTCCGGGGCTCGCCCTTCGGGCGCCCTGGAATGACAGGGGGCCCCCTTGCGCATCGCTCCCTCTCGTGGCCATCGTCCGCCCGTCACGAGAGACCCGCGATGTACCTCCTCCCCCAGCTCCTCCGCCGCTTCGTCGCCAACGGACGGCTCACCGTTATCGACCATGACGGGTCGAGCCAGGGCTTCGGCTCCGGCCAGGACGGGCCGCTGGTGACGATCCGGCTCCACGACAACAAGGTCGAGCGCGAGATCTTCCTCAACCCGGAGCTCAAGGCGGCGGAAGCCTACATGGACGGGCGGCTCACCTTCGAGGACGGCTCCACGGTCTACGACCTGCTGCTCCTGTTCTCGGTCAACCGCCGGGGCCTCGCCTCGCACCCCGTCCAGCAGGCCCTGCGCCAGGCCTGGCGATCCATGCGCCGGCTGCACCAGGCGAACCCCCTGGGAAAGGCCGCGCAGAACGTTCGCGAGCACTACGACCATCCGGCCCAGTTCTACGCGCTGTGGCTCGACGAGCGCATGGCCTATTCCTGCGCCTACTTCCAGACCCCCGACCAGAGCCTGGAGGACGCGCAGGTCGCCAAGTTCCGGCACATCGCGGCGAAGCTCGACCTCAAGCCGGGGATGAGCGTGGCCGAGATCGGCTCAGGATGGGGCGGGCTCGCCATCTATCTCGCCAAGGTCTGCGGCGTGCACGTCACCGCGATCAACGTGAGCCCGGAGCAGCTCGCCTCGTCGCGCCGCAAGGCGGAGGAAGCGGGAGCTGCGGGGGGCATCACCTTCGTGGAGCAGGACTATCGCGAGCTGAAGGGAACCTTCGACCGGGTGGTGTCGGTGGGCATGATGGAGCATGTGGGCGTCGCCTATTTCGACGAGTATTTCCGCTCCGTGCGCCGCCTCCTGAAGCCCGACGGCTTCGCCATGATCCACGCCATCGGCCGCATGTCGCCGCCGGGCTCCACCGCGCCCTTCATCCGCAAATATGTCTTCCCCGGCGGCTACGTGCCGGCGCTCTCGGAGGTCTTCGCCTCGACGGAGCGCACGGGCTTGTGGGTGGCGGACTGCGAGATCCTGCGCCTGCACTATTACTGGACGATCAAGCACTGGCGCGAGCGCTTCGAGGCCCGCCGGGCCGAGGTGGTCGAGCAGATGGGCGAGCGCTTCGCGCGGATGTGGGAGTTCTATCTCGCGGCGGTGGAGCTCGGCTTCCTGCACGGCTCCAACATGGTCTTCCAGCTCCTGCTGGCGGGCACCCGCGACGCCGTGCCGGTGACCCGCGACTTCATCACCGACAACGAGCGGGCGCTGGTCGAGCGCGAGCGCGAGGCGGGCTACTGATGCCGCTCTACTTCGCCTATGGCTCCAACATGGACCAGGCGGCCATGCGGGCGCGCTGCCCCGCCTCGCGCGCCGTCGGGACCGCGCGCCTGCCGCGACACCGCTTCCTCGTCATGAGCGAGGGCTACGGCACGGTGGCGCGCGACCCGCGCCGGACGGTCTGGGGCGTCCTGTGGGAGCTGGCGCTGGCCGACATGCCCGCCCTCGACCGATACGAGAGCCTGCATACGGGGCTCTATGCCAAGATCGTGCAGCCCGTCGTGACGGAGCGCGGCCCGCGCCAGGCGATCCTCTACGTCGCCCGCTCCACCCGCCCGGGCGCCCCGCGTCCCGGCTACATGGAGGGCGTTCTCGCCGCGGCGCGGGAGGCAGGCCTGCCGGCGGACTACCTGCGGGAGCTCGCGGCGCTGGCCGGCGAGGCCGCGGGCGAGCCGGCCCGCCCGAAGGTGCGCCCGCTGCATGCGGCGCCAGCCAGCACGGTGCCGGCGCGCGTCCGGACCTGAGCCCGCCCTAGCTCGCGACCGCCAGGCGCTCGCCGTCGAGCGCCGCCTCGGCCGCCTGGATCAGGGTCGCGAAGGCGGTGGCGAAGAATTCCTCGGTCGCGTCGACCAGAGCCGGCAGGAGGCGCACCGCGCCCTCCTCGCGGCGCTCCAGGAGGCCGGCGGCGGCGGCGTCCTGCAGGAGCTTGCCGACATGCGCCCGCGACACCCCGAAGCGGCGCGACAGGGCCGACACCGACACCGGCGCGGCATCGCCCCCGGCATCGGCCATGATCAGGCTGAACAGGATCATGACGCCCGCGTCGCGCTCGGCGAAGAGCTCAAGGCCCGGCGCGGCCTCGATGATCGCGGAACCGGCGAGACGCCGGCCCACGAGGTCGATGACGAAGCGGTCCCGGAAGGGCCGCTCGTCGAGGCGCGGGGCGATGCGCGCGAGCGCCGGCACGACGAGGCCGATCGCCTCGAACTGCACCCGCCAGCGCGCGAGATGGATGGCGACCAGCCGCTCCGTGGGCTGGAGGCGCCTCAGGCGGCGGTCGGCTCCGACGGGCGTGGGCAGGACCGCGACATAGCCCGCCACCCGCATCACGGCGAGCATCGCCGCGGCGCGGCCGGGGCTGCACAGGCGCATCCGGGCGAAAAGGGCCTTGATGCCGTTCGTGGTGAGCCCCGGATGGCGGGGCTCGGCGCGCCCGAGCGCGTCGAGATAGAGGGCGAGGAACCCCATCACGGCCCGGCCGCGGTCGTTGAGCAGGCGGTTGAGCAGCCGGTTGCCCTGGTAGAGCCCCGTCAGGCCCGCGGCCGAGCGCAGCATGGCGCTCCGGAAGGCGGGGTGCGCGCGGAGCGGTCCCGCCGAGGCGGGCCCGGGGTCGAGGCGGTCGGGCGACATCATGGGCCAGTGTTGTCGCGAAACCGCCAACCGACCGCAAGGCCGATCGGATCAATTTTCGACAGTTGAGGTCACCCACGACGGTGACGACAGTCCCCTCCGTCGCTGGCGACGAGCGGAGGACGGGCGTGGGCAGGCAGCAGGGCTGGGCAAGCGGCGGGACGGCGAGACCGGCGCGCGGCGCGCGCGCGGGCCGAGGCGCGCTGATCGTCGGCGCCGGCGCCATCGCGCTGGCGTGCGAGACCGGCGCGCTGGCGCAGTCGCTCGGGGGCGCGAGCGCCACCGGGACCAATGCCCTCGCCATCGGGACGAACGGCATCGCGTCGGGCACGTCGAGCACCGGCGTCGGCCCCTATGCGAGCGCGGTCGGCACCTCGTCCTCGGCGTTCGGGTACAATGCGAACGCGCTCGGCGTCGGCGGAACCGCGATCGGGGCGCAGACGGATGCCATGGGCGATTACGCCACGGCGGTCGGCTCCGAGGCGCAGGCGACGCAGATCTATGCCACGGCGCTCGGGCGCGGGACGCAGGCGACGAACCAGAACGCGACGGCGGTCGGCGACAGCGCCCAGGCATCCGGTCTACGCTCCACCGCGATCGGGCGACGCTCCTTCGCGACCGCCGTCGACACGGTGGCGGTCGGCGAGTTCGCGCAGGCCACCTCGAGCTGGACGACGGCCATCGGCCAGGGCGCGTCCGCCTCCGCCGACTACGCCACCGCCGTCGGCGAGACGAGCGCCGCGAGCGGCGTCTCGAGCAGCGCCTTCGGCCAGCGCGCCACGGCCTCGGCGGCGAACGCCGTCGCGCTGGGGACCTACAGCCTGGCCTCCGGAGACAGCGCGGTCGCGGTCGGTCCGGCGGCCCGCGCCACGAGCCTCGGCGCCGTCGCGGTGGGGTCCACGACCGCCGCCGGGACGTACTCGACGGCGCTCGGGGAGCGAGCCTCCGCGACGGGCATCCTCGCCATCGCGATCGGCTCCGGGGCCACCACGGGAACGTTCACCTCGGCGCTGGCCGTAGGCACCTCTGCGCAGGCGGGCGCCGACCGCGCCGTGACCTTCGGCGGCATGTCGAGCGGCACCGCCTACGAGGCTACGGCGCTGGGCTATCTCGCCGCCGCAGGAGCCGCGAGCTCGGTCGCGCTGGGCGCCAATTCCACCACCACGGAGGCGGACACCGTCTCCGTCGGCAATACGGGGCTGCGCCGACGGATCGTCAACGTGGCGGACGGCACGGCCGGCACGGACGCAGTGACCCTCAACCAGCTCAATGCGGTGCCCGTCCGTCAGACCCTCTCGGGTGCGGCGGTCGCCCCCACGGCCTCCGGCACCGACAGCCTGGCGGCCGGCTCCGGATCTGGCGCGACGGGCGCGTCCGCGACGGCCCTGGGGATCGGCGCCCAGGCCTCGGGCAGCCGCTCCGTGGCCCTCGGGGCCGCGTCGGTCGCCTCCGAGGCCGACACCGTGTCGGTCGGCAGCGCGACCCTGCAGCGGCGCATCGCCAATGTCGCGGCCGGCACCGCCGGCACCGACGCCGTCAACCTCAACCAGCTCAACGCCGTACCGATCCGAAGCAACCCCTCGGCCTTCGGCGGCACGCCCAGCGCGGGCGGCGAGGATGCCCTGGCGGTGGGTCCCTCGAGCATCGCGTCGGCGCGCAGGAGCGTCGCGGTCGGCCCGGCGAGCAGCGCGACCGGCGTGTTCAGCCTCGCTGTCGGCGCCCAGGCATCGGCCAGCATCACCTATGCGGTCGCCCTGGGCTTGGGCGCGCAGGTGCCGGGCTACGGGGGCACCGCCGTGGGCACCTACGCGACCGCGACGCAGCAGGGCGCCGCGTCGCTGGGCTACGAGGCGGCCGCGACCGCGACCCAGGCGCTGGGCCTGGGCTACTTCTCCCGGGCTACGGGCGAATACGCCGTCGCGATCGGGCCGAGCTCGCAGGCGCCTGGTGCCGCCGGCGTGGCCATCGGCCGCTTCGCGCGGGCGGCGGCGGGCGGCAGCGTCGCGCTGGGCACCGAATCCGTGGCCAACGACGCGAACACGGTCTCGGTCGGCAGCGCCGGAACGCTTCAGCGCCGGATCGTCAACGTCGCGGCCGGCACGCTCTCGGCCGGGTCCGCGGACGCGGTGACCGGCGGCCAGCTCTTCGCGGCGAACCAGGCGCTCGCGGCGGCCTTGGGCGGCGGGGCGGGAGTCGACGCCAACGGCCTGCTGACCGGCCCGAGCTACGCCATCCAGGGGCAGACCGTCTCCACGGTCGGCGGAGCCCTGACGCGCCTCGACACGGCCGTGACGGCCAACGCGGCGGGCATCACGACCCTACAGGCGAATCTGGGGACCACCGACGCGAACCTCGCCAGCCTCGGGGTAAGGGTCACGGCGAACGGGACGAGCATCGGCGCGCTCCAGACGGGGCTTGCTTCCACCGACGCGGCCGTGGGCACCCTTCAGACGGGGCTCGCGTCGACCAACAATGCAGTGGGCACGCTCCAGACGGGGCTCGCCTCCACGACCACAGCCGTGGCGACTCTGCAGACGGGGCTCGCGTCGACCAACGGGGCCGTCAGCGCGCTCCAGGGCCAGACGGCCGCGAACGCCGCCGACATCGGCGCCCTTCGCACGGATCTCTCCGCCACCAACGCCTCGGTGGGGACGCTCCAGGCGCAGACGACGGCGAACGCCACGACCATCGCGGCCCTCCAGTCGACCACCGGCGATCTCCAGGCCGGCATCGTCAACGGCACGGTCGGCCTCGTGCGGCGCGACGCCGGCACGGGCGCCCTCGCCATCGGAGCCGCGAGCGGCGGCACGATCCTCTCGGTCGCGGGAACCGAGGGATCCCGCCGGGTCACGGGCCTCGCCGCCGGCACGGCGACCGACGACGCCGCCACGGTGGGCCAGCTCGCCGCCCTCGCGGGCGGGATCTCGACGCAGATCTCAGGCCTGCCGATCCGCGCCGACAACGCGAGCAACCTGGCGGCCGCCGCGGCCACGGGGGCGGATGCGCTCGCGGGCGGCTTCGGGAGCGTGGCGTCGGGCGCGGGCGGCGTCGCCTATGGCGGACGCGCGCTCGCCTCCGGCACCCAGGCGACCGCGGTCGGGCAGGGAGCCCAGGCGACCTTCGCCGGGGCGGTCGCGATCGGAGCCGGCGCGCGGGCGATCGCCGACCCCACGACGGCGGTGGGCTTCAACGCGGTCGCCTCGGCGGACGAAGCCTCCGCCTTCGGCGGCTTCGCGGCTGCCACCGCGCGCAACGCCACCGCGCTCGGCCGCTCCGCGACGGCGACGGCGAGCGACGCGACCGCGATCGGTTTCGCCGCGAGCGCCGCGGGCGGGCGGTCGGTCGCCCTGGGCGGGGGCGC
The DNA here is from genome assembly GCA_035628475.1 of Salinarimonas sp. Lineage (GTDB taxonomy): Bacteria > Pseudomonadota > Alphaproteobacteria > Rhizobiales > Beijerinckiaceae > Salinarimonas_A. Next base: position 8,509 of record DASPJU010000268.1, read on the forward strand.
CGCGGCCGAGCGGGACGACACGGTCGCCATCGGCGCCGGCGCGCGCGCCACCCGGGCCGGCCAGGTGGCGATCGGCACGGAGCGCAGCACCTACAGCCTCGCGGGATTGCCCTCCGCCGCGAGCCGCGACGCCCAGAGCGGGCCCGTCCGCTTCGTCACCACCGACGCCGGCGGGAACCTCGCCGCGAGCGACCTGGACCCCGGCCGGATCGACGCCATGGCCGGCCAGGTCGATCGGCTGACGGCGGGATACGGCGTGCTCGCCACCGCCGTGACGGGGCTCGATCGCGAGATGCGGCGGGCCATGGAGGGCACGGCCATCGCCATGTCGATGGCCGGCGCGACGCTGCCGGCGGGCAAGACCTACGCGATCTCGGCGGGCTGGGGCACCTATCGCGGCGAGCAGGGCTTCTCGGCCTCGGGTCTCGTGCGGCTCTCCGACCATGCCTATGCGAGCGCCGGGATCGGGCTCGGCAGCCGGGGCAGCGTCGGCGCGCGTGCGGGAGTGACGCTCGCGTGGTAAGCGTCGGGCCGATGATCCGCACGATTCCGCTCTCCGTTCTCCTCGCCCTCGCGGCCGGTCCCGTCCTCGCGCAGCAGCCGGGCCCCGGGTCGCCGCCGGGCAGTCGTCCGTCGCCGCCGCCCGCCCAGGCGCAGCCCGCGCCGGCGCAGCCGCCGCAACCCGCCGCCGTCGACCGCAACGGCGTCCTGGTCCTGGTGCGCACCACGCTGCTCGCCCTCGACGCCGCCAACCGGACCGGCAACTACACGGTGCTGCGCGACATGGGCGCCCCAGGCTTCCAGGCCGCCAACAACGCGGCGCGGCTGTCCGAGATCTTCGCGAACCTGCGTGCCCAGGGGCTCGATCTCGGGGGCGTCGCCGTGCTCGAGCCGCAGCTCACCGCAGGCCCCCAGGTCGACGAGCGGGGCATGCTGCGCCTCACGGGGCTTTTCCCCTCGGCGCCCCTCCAGGTGAATTTCGACATGCTCTTCACCCCGGTCGAGGGGCGCTGGCGGCTCTTCGGCCTGTCGGTCGGCCTGGCCGCCGCGAATGCCGGTCCCGCCGAAGGGGCGCCCGAGGCGAAGCCCGAGGCGGCAGCCCAGCCGCAGCGCCCGCCCGCCCGGCCCGGCACCCCTGCCCCCGCCCGCGCGCCCCAGCAGCCCGCCCGCCAGCCTTGACGGTACCTCGGACGCGTCCCGCGCGTTGAGTCCGCGAGCGCGCCGTCGAGGAGCATCGCCGTGACGAGAGCCGTCCATGTCGTGATCCGCGGGCGCGTGCAAGGCGTGGGTTTCCGCGCCTGGACCCAGCATCAAGCCGAGCTGCGCGGCCTGGGCGGCTGGGTGCGCAACCGCCGCGACGGGCTCGTCGAGGCGGTCTTCGCCGGTCCCGCCGAGGCGGTCGAGCTCATGCTCAAGGCGGTCGCGGCCGGGCCGATGCTCGCCCGCGTCGATTCGGTCGAGGCGTCCGAGATCGATCCCGCGGAGGCGGGGGAGGGGTCCTTCGAGCAGCGCGAGACGGAGTGAGGAATCAGGCGCTGCGGCGGCTGGGCTGCGTCGCCGCTCCGGCGACGCTCGCGTAGAGGCGCTCGACATCGGCGCGCCGGCACAGCTCCGTGCCCGGGGTCAGCACGGCGGCGGTGCCCGCCGCGACGCCCCAGCGGAACGCCTCCTCGACCGGGCGCCCCTGGGCGAGCCGCAGCACGAGGGCCGCCAGGAAGCTGTCGCCCGCCCCGACCGCGCTCTGGACCACGACGTCCGGGGCCGCGAGATGCAGCGTGCCGGCCTGGTGCGCCAGAAGCGCGCCCTCGTGGCCCATGGTGACCGCGACGATCTCGGCGGCGCCGCTCTCGACGAGGTTCATGGCGGCCAC
>DASPJU010000269.1:0-10622 GCA_035628475.1 Salinarimonas sp.
AAATAAAGCAGCGAACCGAGGATCGCGGCGACCGCGATCGTCGAGTACGGGATGTTCGTGATCTCCGCCATGACGAAGGCGCCGGCTCCCATGACCGGAGGCATGATCTGCCCGCCCACCGATGCCGCAGCCTCGACGCCGGCCGCGAAATGTAGCTTGTATCCAAGCTTGATCATGGCGGGGATCGTGAACGAACCGGTCGCGAAGACATTGGCGACCGACGAACCCGAGATGGTGCCGAACAGCGAGGAGGAGATCACCTCCACCTTGGCCGGGCCGCCGCTGTAGCGACCAGCGACTCTCATCCCAAGGTTGTGAAAGAAGCGGCCCAAACCCGAGCCTTCGATGAAGGCTCCAAAGACGATGAACACGGCCACCATCGTCGCGGAGATACCGGTAATCGAACCGTACGCGCCCATCCCGTTGAGCAGGTACATGTTCTCGACGATCTGCTCGAAAGGGATGTGCCGGAAGTGAAGGATGCCCGGACTATGCTCGGTCAGGAAGAGGTAGACGATACCTAAGCCGACGAGCCCGGCCAGAATGGGGGTTACGGCCCGGCGCAATGCCTCGACGAGAAGGGCGATGAGTATGACGCCAAGACCGAGCTCCATCCCGGATAGCGGGTCGACGTTCTCGAACCGCATGTTGATCGGTGCCGCGCAGGACACACCGCCGTTTGCGCAGTGGAACGAATATAGGCTCGGCAGGGTAGCCAGGGCCGCGAGGATCCAGTCCGGTCCGGTTGGGCGGGCGAGCGGGGAGCCCCGCCTGGCTGGAAAGAGCAGGAAGGCGAGCGGGAGCAGGAGCAGGAGGTGTAGCGAACGCTGCTCGCGCGGCTCGAAGTACCCGAAGCCGGCCGTCCAAAGGTGGAGCAGCGCGGCGGCGAGTGCGACGGACCCGACAGTCCAGAACGGAAGACCCTTCAAGTCGCGCATCGCGGTTCTCCCGGCCGGGGATCCCGCGGCCGGGTGGCCGCGGGCTTGATCGCGGGCCGATCAGTTCGTCGCGATGCCGCGCTCGCGGAAGTACCGCAGCGCGCCCGGATGAACGGGAACCGGGCGCTCCGCGATCGCCGTCGCGCACTTGAAATCCTTCAGCGACGCATGGATCTTCGGCAGGTCGGCCTCGTTCTCGCACAACGTCTTCGTGACCTTGTAGACGAGGTCCTCCGGCACGTCGGACGACGTGATGAGCGTCGTTTGCATGTTCAAGACCTTCACGTCGCCGGAATGGAAGCGTGGATACGTACCGGCCGGGATCACGCCCGCGCCCATACCGTGCTTCTCCTTGATGCCCGCCAGAAGCCCGTCCGGCATTTGCAGCAGTTCGCCATCGCGACCCGTCGCCATGTCCACCACGGACGACCCGGGCAGACCCTGTGCGAAGAAGACGTAATCGATCTGCCCGTCTTTGAACCCGCTCGCGAGCTCGTTGTAGTCGGCCAGGACGAAGCGCCAGCCCCGCGCGCGCAGGCTGTCATAGGTCTGTCCGTAATGGGCCATGACCCAGCGCAGCGCGATCTCGTCGGTCGCGCCGGCCTTGCCTCCGCCCAGGCGAATGTTCCGCCCCGACTTGAACAGCTCGTCGATATCCAGCGTCTGCCCCTTGGCGCGGATGAAGTGGTAAGGCGTATCCCCCATGGACTGGCCGATCATCATCAGCTTGTCGTGCTTGGGCCGGCCCTCGTACACGGCGACGCCGTCGCGAGCCATCTTGGCGAAGATGTCAATCGACATGCCGAGCTGCGCTTGACCACTTTGAACGCTCGTCGGATTGGCAGCGCCGGCACCCGGAACGGCCTTGACGCTGAGTCCCGGATTCTTGTCCTCCAGGAGCTTCGACGCGCCGGATACGATCGTGTACCAGCCGCCGCCGAGCGCGCCCGCGCGCCACTCGACCGTCTGCGCGAACGCGCCCGTCGAGAGAGCGAGGAAAATCGCTCCGCCCGCAAGGCCCGCACGACCGAAAATCATGGTCCTCATTGTCCGCTTCCCTCCGTGCCGCGGCCGTTCGCCGGCCTGTCTGGTCACAAGAAGGTATCAACAAGGCTGGGACGGCGTCACCAGAAACGTGTGGCCAAAGGCGATCCGGTCTGCCTGAATTCCGGGTGGCACGGCAAAAGGTCTGGCGCATGGTTGAACGAACGGGGAGAGGGCGGACTGTACTCATAACCGGGGCATCGAGTGGGATCGGCGCGGCCCTGGCCCGTCGCCTCGCACATTCTGGCGAGACGCTCCTCCTCACCGCGCGTGGGGCGACACCGGATGCTGAGGCGAGGCTCGCGAGTGTTGCGGCCACCTGCCAGGAGGCGGGAGCAGATGTCGCGACCGTGACAGGCGATCTCGCCGAAGAGGACGGACCGGCTCGGATAGCCGAGTTCGTCGCGCGCAGCGTCGGCTGCCTCCACGGGCTGGTGAGCAATGCGGGGTTCGCACGCCGGGGAACAGTCGTCGAGATGACACCCTGCGACCTCACGAGTTCGGTGCGGATCGCGGCAGGGGCGTTCCATGGTTTGCTGGCCGGCCTGCGTCCGCAGCTTGCCGCTGCCGGGGATGCGAGCGTGGTGGCGGTATCCTCGTTCGTCGCCCATCGTTTCGGTGGGCCGACATCGTTCGCGTCGAGCGCCGCGGGCAAGGCCGCTCTTGAGGCGCTGGTGCGCAGCGCCGCCGCGGAGCTCGCCCCAGCCGGCATCCGCGTCAACGCAGTAGTGCCCGGGTACATCCGGAAGGACGATCCCACCAAGGCGGCGGTCGACCCCGAAGCTCTGGCACGTATCGCTGGCGCCATCCCGGCGGGCCGCCTCGGCACGCCCGACGACGTCGCTGGTGCGATCGCGTACCTGCTCGGACGGGATTCCGCTTATGTGACCGGCCACCTGCTCAGGGTGGACGGTGGACTGACGCTCGCTTGAGGAAACATCATGACCGATACGTCCGCTGACGTCGCAATCATCGGCGGCGGCATCGTCGGGCTATCCTGCGCGCTCCACCTGCAGCGACGCGGACGCTCGGTCGTGGTGATTGACCCAGGTCGGGCCGAAGCTCGCGCGTCCTACGGCAATGCCGGCGTGATCAGCCGCGGCTCGCTCTTCCCGGTCGCCGGTCCCGGCATTTGGCGAAACCTCCTGCGCTACGCGCTGGGCCGTGACGTCGGCGTTCGGATAAGGGTGCCCTCGCTACCAACGATACTGCCATGGGGAGTTTCATTCCTCCGCTCTTCCAACGAGCGCAGCTGGCGTGCCGCCGCGACAGCCCTGAATCCGATCGCGGCGGCCGCCTACGGCGCACATCTCGACCTCGCCGATCGCGTGGGAGCGCGCGAGCTGATCAAGCGCAACGGATGGCTTCGACTTTACCGCTCCGAAGCGGCGTGGGCCGCGAGCGCGATCGAGCGCGCGGTTCTGACGGAATGCGGCGTCGTGAACGAAGCTCTCACGGCCGGCGAGATCGGTGAGCTTGAGCCGTCACTAGCGCCACGCTTCACGAAAGGTCTGTTCTTTCCCGAGACCGGATCCGTTGAGAGCCCTGGCGACCTCGTGCGAGCCTACGAGGCTTACTTCCGCGATGCGGGTGGAGCCATCCTGACCGGAGAGGCCTCCGGCATAGGTCAGCAGGAGGCGGGCGTCACGATTCAGGTCGGGCAGCGCGCCATCAAAGCAAGTTGGGCCGTGCTCGCGGCCGGGGCAGCATCCGGCAAGCTCGCCCGGTCGCTTGGTTACCGCCTGCCGCTGGCGGCCGAGCGTGGCTACCATACACATGTGGCGCTCGCCGGGAACGCAGTTCTCAATCGCCCCGTCAACGACACAGCGGGCGGCTATGTCATCTCTCCGATGGGCGAGCATGTGCGCGTGCTCACCGGCGTGGAGCTCGCCCGGCCCAGCGACCCGCCGAACGAGGAACAGCTAAGGATCGTCCTCGGCGACGCCCGCCGCACCATCCCTCTCGACAGCACGCCGAAAGGGCAGGCATGGCACGGTAGCCGCCCGTCCACGCCGGACGGGTTGCCCGTCATTGGTTGGGCGCCGCGACACGACCGTGTGGTCTTTGCGTTCGGCCATGGCCACATCGGCTTAGCGACCGGACCGATCTCGGGCAGGATCGTAGCGGACCTCGTCGACGGCATCCGGAGCGATCTGCCCATCGGGCCGTTCTCGCCCGGGCGCTTCGTCTGAGCGGGACCTTCGCGTCCCCTCTGGCCCACTCGGCGGGATCTGCTCGGCGCCTCCATCAGGGCCGCCTTGTCGTCGGCGCGGAATCGAACGATCGGCCTCGTCCCCCCGGAGGGTTGCCGTTCGCGATCAAGGTAGCGGCCGTCGAACCACGCGCTGCAATCGGGTCACGAGCATTGCGCCTCCTTCGTCACACCGGAAACGTCATGTGCACCTTGAGCGCCTTCGATCGATCGGACGCAAGCCGGAACGCCTCGACGGCGTCCGTGAACGGAAGCGATGCGCTGATCAGTGGCTTCACGTCGATCAGGCCTGCTCCCATCATCCGGATCGCCAGGTCGAATTCTGTATCGAACCGGAAGCTGCCCCGCAGCTGCAGTTCCTTCGCGACGATCATGTTGACCGGCAGTATCATGTCGCCGCCCAGTCCCAGCTGCACTATGATCCCGCCGGGCCTCAGGAGTTCGAGCGCGGCTACGAGGGCGCCCTGGTTGCCCGACGCCTCGAAGAGGACGTCGAACTGGCCTTTGTCCCTCCGGTAGTCTTCAAGCGGCGCGGTGTCGGCTGCGACGTTGACGGTGCGGGTGGCGCCAAGGTGTCGTGCGACGGCGAGCGGGGCTTCGACCACGTCCGTGACGACGATCTCCACGGCGCTGGCGGCGCGGGCTAAGATCACACAGAGCGCACCGATCGGGCCGGAACCGGTTACCATCACTTTCCGGCCCAGGAGTGAGCCCGCCTGCGCCGCCGCATGCAGGCAGACGGCGAGCGGCTCTGCCATCGCTGCCTCTCCGATGGTCAGGTTGTCTGGGATAGCGACGGCCTGGGAGGCGTCGACCGTGACGGCCTCGCAAAACCCGCCCTGGACATGGGGGAAACGCATGGCGCTACCCATGAAACGCATGTCGAGGCAGTGCCGCGGCATTCCGCGCTTGCACTGCTCGCAAGCGCCGCAAGGCCTGCTCGGGCTCACGGCGACGCGTGTCCCGATCGCTAGTCCGGAAACGCCGTCCCCGAGGCTGGCGACGACGCCGGCAATCTCGTGCCCGAGGGCCATTGGCTGCCGGATGCGGACGGTGCCGAAGCCGCCATGATGGAAGTAGTGCAAGTCGGAGCCACAAATCCCTCCAGTTAGGATCCGGACCTGAACCTCCCCTGGCCCCGGCGGGGGCGCCTCAACGATGTCCTCGACGCGGAGATCCTCAGGTGCGTGGATGACGACGGCACGCATAACACCCCGTGGGTGAGCTGTGGAAGGATTGCCTCGGGTCAACGTGAGAGATCCGGATCGTGTTCGTTGGACTTGGGCCACTGCAAGAGAAATCAGACAGGTCGTTTGTGGCAGGGTCCTTGTGGGAGACTCGCCCTGCTCACGGGGCCGCCGCCCGCTACACCGATGCAGTTAGTCCCCCATCCACGAAGATCACTTGGCCCGAGATGTAGTCCGATGCTCTTGACGCGAGCAGGACCGCCAGGCCCGCCAGTTCGTGGGGCTCCCCCCAGCGCGCAGCCGGAGTGCGCTTCCTGACCCACGCGTCGAACTCGGGATCGGCCACGAGGGCCTCGTTCATCGCGGTGCGGAAGTAACCTGGGGCGATTCCGTTGACCTGGATGTTCTTTGGCCCGAGTTCGACCGCCAAGCCCCGGGTCAGCATCCTCAGGCCGCCCTTCGCGGCCGCGTAGGGCACGATGGTCGGGCGACCGAGCTCCGCCATCACCGAGAGGGTGTTGATGATCTTGCCCCTCCCCCGCTGGATCATCCCGCGCGCGACGCTCCGCGCGAGGAGGAACGGCGCGGTGAGATGGGTCGCGAGCATCGTATCCCAGCCGTCCTCGGGGAAATCGACGACCGGGGACCGATGCTGCACCCCGGCATTGTTGACTAGGATTTCCACCGGGCCTCGCGCGTCCTCAGCTGAATTCACAAGGGAGGCCAGTTCGTCTCGCCGGGTGACGTCACATGTGAGATAGCCTACCTGCTCGCGCGCGCAGACGAGTTCATTAGCGGCTTGGTCGAGCTTTGTGGCGTCACGGCCGACCAGCGTCACGGTGGCGCCAGCGCCCGCGAGTCCTTGTGCCATCGCGAACCCTAGGCCGGATCCCCCGCCGGTCACCAATGCATGCCGTCCTCTGAGGTCAAACTGCGAAGTCGTCATTGCGCCAACCTTCGAAGTGGTTTGACCGCAGTATGGCTTTTCCGCTCCGGAGGTCGGTAGGAAATTCCGCTGCAATGGGCTTAGCGACGAGCACGTAGAGGCCTGCGCGCGGTGCAGGACGCGGAAAACGCTAGCGTCGCCGTCGGCACATTCCAATCCCGCGGTTCGCAACTGGCCGTGAACGGCGAGGGGAAAAGCGACCTGGAGATCCGATAGACCGCAGCCTCAGCTATTCTCAAGCCGCCGTGGCGGCCGGCGAGGCCCTTCCCGCGACAAGCCGTGACACCACCCCTACATAGTCCAACTTCCCGGACCCTAAAACCGGGATTCGGTCGACGAAGAGTATCTCTGCGGGGATCATCAGCTCCGAGGCGCCCTTGCTCTTGGCAAAAGCCTGGAAGGCGGCGCGCGTGGCGCCCTTGGCTTCCGTCACGAGGACGAGCCGCTCGCCCTTGCGTGGGTCGGGCTGGGCTGCGACCGCGGAGAGCGCGTCTGGCCATAGCTCTGCCGCGAGGGTCTCGACGGCGGCCAGCGAGATCATCTCGCCGCCGATCTTCGCGAAGCGCTTGGCCCTGCCCCGGATCGTGATGAAGCCCTCGGCGTCGATCGTGACGATGTCGCCCGTGTCGTGCCAGCCCTCCGGCACGGGCTCCAGCACACCCGGCCGCTCAGCCCGCAGATAGCCCAGCATGACGTTGGGCCCACGCACATGCAGCCGCCCGCCGTCCGCCACGCCCGGCACGGCCTCGAGCCGCGCCTCCATGCCCGGCATGATGCGCCCGACCGTGCCGAAGCGGTTGAACATCGGCGTGTTGATGGCGAGCACGGGCGCGGTCTCGGTGACGCCGTAGCCCTCGAGGATGCGCAGCCCGAACTTCTCGAGGTAGGTCATGTGGGTCGCCGCCTTCACGGGTTCGGCTCCGGCTAAAACGTAGCGCAGGGACCGGAAGTCGTAAGGGTGCGCCGCGCGGGCATACCCTGAGAGGAAGGTGTCGGTGCCGAAGAGGATAGTGGCGTTGGAACCGTAGACGAGCTCCGGCACGATCCGGTAGTGCAGCGGCGAGGGGTAGAGGTAGACCGGCACCCCCGAGACGAGCGGAAGGACGAGGCCGACCGTCAGCCCGAAGGAGTGGAAGACCGGCAGGACGTTGAACACCTTGTCCTGGCGGCCGAAATCGATGCGGGCGGCCGCCTGGGCGGCGTTAGCCAGCATGTTACGGTGGGAGAGCACGACGCCCTTGGGCGTCCCCTCCGACCCGGAGGTGAAGAGGATGGCGGCTGCGTCGTCGGGCCCGCGCGGCACGAGGGGCCGGCCCGCCACGCGCAGCGAGCGCAGCTTGTCGAGAGTGGTGACGCCTGCGCGCACATCCTCCAGGTAGACGAGCCGCACCTGCGCCTCGAGGTCCGCCGCGAGCGCATCGAGCTTCGCCCGCTTGATGAAGGCGCGCGAGGTCACGATCGTGTCGATCGCCGCTGCGCGGCAGGCCGCTAGGATGTTGGCGGCGCCCGCCGTAAAGTTGATCATGGCCGAGACGCGGCCCGCCGACATGAGGCCGAGCAGGGTCGCGGCTGCGCCGTTGGCGTTGGGCAGCATGACGCCCACCGCCGCGCCCGGCGCGGCGAGCGGCATGAGCTTGCGCCCGAGGACGTCTGCGCCGATCAGGAGCCGCTTGTAGGCGAGCGTTCCCGTCACGGGGTCCTCGACGGCGACGCGGCCGCGGCCGTACCGCTCGGCGGCCTGCGCGACCGCCTCGAACACGGTGCGGTCCGTGTCGCAGGTGCGGAAGACGAGGTCCGACATGATGCCGTAGAGAGCGGCGCCGGCGGCCTGGCGGCGGGCCTTGCCCTTGAGCCCGTCGGGCACGGCGAGCCGCACGGGCTCGAGCACCGTCACGATCACCTTCGGCCACCAGCGCCGGCGCACTTGGCCCCGGCCCAGGCGCGAGAAGGGGGTCTGCTCCAGGCCGTCGATCTTCACCGGCACCACCATGGCGCCGGACTTCTCGGCGATGAGGCCCGCCCCGTCATAGACCTTCATGAGGCTGCCCGTGACCGTGAGACGGCCCTCGGGAAAGATGATGAGGGTTTCGCCCGCCTTGACGGCGTTGATGAGCGTGCGGGTGGCGAGCGGCCGCGTCGGGTCGAGCGGCATGGCGCGGGTGAGCCGCAGGAAGGGCTTGACCCACCAGCGCTGCGCGATGCCGTGGTCGATGGCGAGGACGGGCTCGCGGTCGAGGAGCGAGAGCGCCAGCGCGGCATCAAGGAAGCTCACGTGGTTGAGGGCGACGATCGCGTTTGGGCCCGCCTTGGCGACGTTCTCGAGGCCGCGCACCTCCATGCGGAAGAAGGCCCGGAAGAGGATGGAGAGGAAGTCGCGGAAGGGGCTGGTGGGCAGGGTGCGCAGGATCGCGATCCCGGCCGCGATCGAGGCGGCGCCGATCACGCCGAACAGGCCGGCGGTGGAGAGGCCCATGGCCTGCAGGCCCGCGAAGGCCGCCGCGCCCGCCACCATGAAGGCCGCCGAGAGGACGTTGACGGCGCCGATGACCCGCGCCCGCATCTCGGGCCGGCTCCAGGCCTGCACGGCCGCGAAAGCCGGCACGATGAAGAGTCCGCCGGCGACCGCGAGGCCGAACAGGTCGACCGAGACGCGCAGGCCCGTCCCCGTGGCGAGCACCCCGGCGACGCCCGCGGGCGAGGACGGCGGGACGGCACCCGAGAGCGCCAGGCCGAGATCGAGGGCGAAGCCGCCCATGAGCACGGAGGCGACGGGCGTCGGCAGGAGCACGATGCGCCCGCTCGCGAGCCAGGATGCGAGGGCCGAGCCCACCGCGATCCCGATCGAGAACACCGCGACGTAGAGCGTCGACACAGTCTCGGTGCCGTTGAGGCTCGTCTTCACGAGCGCGGGCAGAAGGGAGAGCACGACGGCGCCGACGAGCCAGAACCAGGACACGATCACGCCGCCGCGCCACAGCCGCGCGTCTCCCCACAGGTCGCGCAGCAGGTCCGCGGTGGAGCGCAGCACGTTGGGGTCGACGCGCAGGGCCGGCGCGGCCTCGCCCGTGCGGGGGATGAGGAGGCTCGCGCCCCAGCACAGGAGCGACACCGCGGAGAGCAGGCCCGCGATCAGGGCGGGGTGGCCCCCGTCCGCCATGGCGAGCGTGCCGACGACGGTGCCGCCCAGGATGGCCAGGAAGGTCGCGGCCTCGACGAGCGCGTTGCCGGCGTTGAGCTCGGCGCGGGTGAGGTGATCGGGAAGGATCCCGTACTTGATGGGCCCGAACAGCGCGGCGATCACGCCGAAGAGCAGGAGCGCCCCGAACAAGAGGGGTAGGGAGTGGAGCCAGAAGCCGAACGCCGCAAGCCCCGCCACGCCGATCTCGGCAAGCTTAAGCCACCGAGCCACGCCGGCCTTGTCGAGCCGGTCCGCGAGCTGGCCGCCGAGCCCCGATAGGACAAAGAACGGCGCGATGAAGACCGCGCCCGCCGCCATGACGAGCATATCCGCCCCGGCTCCACCGATATGGAAGATGATGAGCACCACTAGGGCGTTCTTCAGGACGTTGTCGTTAAAGGCAGAGAAGAACTGGCACCAGAACAGGGGCGCGAAACGGCGGCTGCCGAGAAGCGAGACGAACATCGGAGGCTCTCCAAGGTGCCGAGACGATGCCGGCGCCGGGTGAATTGTTCACTGGGTCCGATCGTAAGCGGCCCGTACGGCTCGGCGTCGTGTCCATCGGCACATCACGCAGGGCGGGGGTCATGCCACCTGTCCGTAGATCGCTCGTTGCCGTCCGGGGATGAGCAGGCGGGCGGGCAGGCGTTCGCGCGTCGCCGGCCCCGCTCATGGGGCCACGCTAAACCATCTGCGTAGACAGGCCTGGAGGCGTTGATTTGCGCCCGTTCGTGACACTTTGCATCCTGGCGGCACTCGCAGCAGCTCTCGGACCGGCCGTTTCCGGGGCGCAAGCCGATCCGCCGCCTCGACCGTCCCTGCCGGACGCTCGATCCGAGGGCGGGACCCAGACCAATGGCCAGAACCGCCCGCCCGCAGTCATAGGAGCGGCCAAGATGGCGGTCGCGAAGCCTCCTTACCCCCTGGAGGTCCGACGGTCGCTCGATCGGGGGCACAAGGAATGCCGAGCCGAGAACGGCGCCGTTCCCTACGAGCCGGTCATCGTGCGAACCGCGGACCTCACGGGAGATGGCCGGCCCGACTTCGTGGTCGATTACCGCGCGGCCCGCTGCTCGGGGTACCTGGGCATGTTCAACCGCACGCGCGGATGGGACCT
>DASPJU010000270.1:0-3341 GCA_035628475.1 Salinarimonas sp.
TGGTCTTGAGCACCAGGGGCTCGGAGCCCTCGTTGCGGACCGCGAGGGTCCGGGTGAGCCCGCCCCCGGTGAGGTTCTGGTTGAAGATGCCGAAGGTGACGGTCTCGCCCGGCTTGAAGGCGTGGTTGACCCCGTTGGGCGCGTTCCGGCTCGAGAAGGCGACCGCGCCGCCCTCGGGGATGGTCGTGATGACCTCCGGCCGGTTCGACTGGACGACGAACCGGCCCGGCACCGGCCCTCCCACCATGCCGGCCACGGGCGGCAGGTCGACGCGCCGCGCCATCTCCGGGGTCACGAGCGCGCGCACGTCGGGGACGGGCGGGGCCGGCCGGCTGCGGCTCTGGAACAGCTCTGAGGCATAGGTGACGGCGCTCGTGGGGGCCGCCGCGGCGGCGCCCGGGCGCGGATCGACGTCGAGGGCCGGAGGGAGGGAGCCCGCGCCGGGCACGCTCAAGGGGGCGGCCGTCGGGCGCGTCCCGGTGGCCACGGAGCGGGCCGGCGCGTCGCCAGACCGGACGTCCGCCGCAGGCCTGGCCAACGGCAGGGCCGAGGGGGCGGCGGGCGCCGCCGCGCGGGGCGCTTGCGGCTGCGTCGGGGCGGCGGAGCGGTTGGGGGCCTGCCCGGCGGGGGCTTGAGGCGGCTGGGACGTTCCGCCCGCGGGCCGCCGGATGACGCCCCCGCCGAAGCCGGGGGGCAGGAACGCGCTCAGGTTCAAGGTCGCGCCGGCGGTCGGCTGAGCCTGCGCCTCGGCGGCCCGCGCCTGGGGCGCCTCCGCCCTGGGCGTCGTCTCGGTCCGCGGCGCGAGTCCGGCCTGCGGACCCGGCGGCACGGGCACCGGCGCGGCGGGCTGGGGCGCGGCGCGCGCCGGAGCCGGCGGCGACGGCGGCGCGGCGGTGAAGCGCTGCGGCAGGGCCTGCGCGGCCGGCTCCCGCGGAGGAGCCTCCCCGGTGCGCGGAGCCACGAGCGGCGCGGCGGACCGTGCGGACGGCGCTCCGGGGCGGGCGGGCGCCTCGCCCGCGGGGCTGGGCGTGAGCCCCTGGAAGGCTCCGGTGCGCGGGTCGAGCTCGCCCAGATGCTCGACGCGGCCGGTCTCGGGATTGACGTACTCGACCGGCGGAAGCGACGGTCGCCCCGCCGGGACCGTGGCCTGGTTCAGCTGCGCCAGGAACGCCGGCGCGCCCTCCCCCGCCGCTTGCGGGCGCGGCGAGGCTGACGGGAGGGGCTGTTGAAGGGCAACGCTCACGATGACGGACCACCACTCAGGTCCTCCAACATCGCCAATCTTCACTATGAATGCAAATGATTAATGTTAACTAAAGGTTATGACGTGCGCATTCAGGAATTACCCGTTCATGAGCGTCTCGACGTGAACGGCCACGGACCGTGACAGGCCCTCCAGGTCGTATCCCCCCTCCAGCAGGGAGACGATGCGCCCGCCGCACCGGCGCTCCGCCACGGCCCGGATCTGGCGCGTCGCCCATTGGAAGTCCGCCTCCGTGAGATTGAGGTTGGCCAGCGGATCGCGCCAGTGGGCGTCGAAGCCCGCCGAGATCACGATCAGGTCGGGGGCGAAGGCGTCGATGCGGGGCAGGACCGCCGCCTCGAAGGCCTCGCGGAAGATGTCGCCCCCGTCGCCGGCGCCGAGCGCGACGTTGACGATGGTGCCGTGCTCGCCCCGCTCGGAGGGGCGCCCCGTGCCCGGATAGAGCGGCATCTCGTGGGTCGAGCAATAGAGCACGCTGGGGTCGGACCAGAAGATCTCCTGGGTGCCGTTGCCGTGATGCACGTCCCAATCGACGATCGCGACGCGCTCGGCCCCGTGGACCGCCTGGGCGTGGCGGGCCGCGACCGCGGCGTTGTTGAAGAAGCAGAAACCCATGGCCTGGGCCCGCTCGGCATGGTGCCCCGGCGGCCGCATGGCGCAGAAGGCGTTGGCGACCCGGCCCGCCATCACCTCGTCGACCGCGAGGGCGGCGGCGCCGGCGCCGCGCAGGGCCGCCTCGTAGGTGCCCGGGGAGAGCACCGTGTCGGCGTCGATGGCCACGAGGCCGTCGCGGGGCGAGACCTGGGCCAGGGCCTCCACATAGGCGGGCGGATGGACGCGGGCCAAGGTGGCGGGATCGGCTGCGGGCGCCTGCTCGCGCACCAGCCCCGCGAAGCGCTCGTGCTCCAGGGCGCGCTCGACGACCCGGATCCGGTCGGCCCGCTCGGGATGGCCGAGCGGGGTGCGGTGATCGAGGGCGGCGGGGTGACAGAGATAGAGCGTGGTCATCCAGGCCTTCGGCTGCGTGGCGGGCCAGTGTCGCGCCCGCGGGCCCGCTTTGTCCATACGGCGCCGGGGCGAGGTCCCGGGGCCCGCCCCGTGGCCGAGAGGCCACAGGAACCGCGGAGCTGGCGCCCGGCCTTGTGCACCGCAGCATGGTCGCTTAACGCGGCATTTACCATGAAGCGGTTAACGCGGAACAAGACTGCCGGGGTCCCCATGCGCCAACTCGCCCTCCTCCTCGCCCTCGCGCTCGGCCTGGCTGGCTGCAACTTCAAGCCGGTTCCGGATCCGAGCGTCTCGGCGCGCGACGCGCAATGGATGGCCCTCGTCCCCAACCACGAGCTCGACACCAACTTCCAGCGCTACGTCGTCGACGACCCCACCGGCGAGGCGCCGGGCACCATCGTGGTCGATACCCGCGAGCGGCTCCTCTATTTCGTCATGCCCGACCGCCGGGCGGTCCGCTACGGCGTCGCGGTGGGGGACGAGGCCTATGGCTGGACCGGCACCGCGCGGGTGGCCCGCAAGGCCGAATGGCCGGCGTGGAACCCGCCCGCCGAGATGAAGAAGCGCTGGCCGCATGTCCGTCCCATGCAGGGCGGGCCCGCCAACCCGTTGGGCTCGCGGGCGCTCTATCTCTACGAGGGCAACCGCGACACGCTGTACCGCATCCACGGCACCAACGAGCCGGAGAGCATCGGCCGCGCGGCCTCCTCGGGCTGCATCCGCATGCGCAACATCGACGTGATCGACCTCTACGCCCGGGTGGCGGTCGGGGCGCGGGTCGTGGTGAGGTAGCGCCGGCGCGGGCGCCTCCCTAGGCGGCGTCGCGGATCTTGCGCGCCACGAAGGTGATCTTCTGGGCGAAGGGCGACCAGGGAGCGCCCGCATGATTGCCGAAGACGCTCTCGATCTCGAACCCGGCTCCCTCCAGCATGAGGACGCCCTCGTCCTTGTAGATGTACCGGAAGGTCTTGCTGTAGTGCTCCCGGCGCAGGGCGCCCGTCGCGTCCACGATGTCGTACCAGCCCTCGAGAACCTGCCTCTGGGAGGCGTCCATGGTGCGCCGGACCAT
>DASPJU010000271.1:0-2693 GCA_035628475.1 Salinarimonas sp.
GGCGAGCCCGAGCCGGGCGAAGCGGATGTCGTTGTCGGCCCAGTCGATCCCGTCGGCGTCGCCATAGGGCGAGCCCTCGCGGTCGAACAGGTCGGGGCACAGGAGCACGTAGACGGTGAGCCCGTCCGCCGTGTCGATGCGCCCGAGGTCGCAGGCCGGCAGGCCGAAGGCGGCGGGCATGCGCGCCACCACGGGAATGTCCGGATGCGCATCGAGGATCGGCCGGTAGCCGGGGATGAGGACCCGCACGTCGTAGTGCTGACGCAGCGTCCGCGGCAGCGCGGCCGAGACCTCGCCGAGGCCGCCGGCCTTGACGTAGTCGGCCATCTCGGACGTGACGTAGAGGATAGGCTGACGGATGTTCTCGTTCGCCCCGCCGCCCGCGCGAGCGGATGCCCGCAGCGGCGCCAACGCTGCCTGAGCCGTCGCCTGAATTTTCGCCATGTGATGCTTCGAGAGCGCCATCCGCCCCAAGGCCCCGCCGCGCCCGAGCAGAGGCGCACCGAGAACGCGCAAGAAGCGCGCCGGTTTCATCGCCGCCGTGATTTTTTTGCGGCGCGGCGAAGAAGCGCCCGGGAGAGCGTGCGGGACGCCTCCACCGGCCTGTCAGGAGGGGATCGGCGGTGAGGGGCCACGCGCTCCGACCGGTGCTCCTTTGCGTCCCGAGCCAAGGCGCGAGCCGCAGGCGAGCCCTCAGCTCGCGCGACGCGGCCGTGCGGATCGGCGGGTCCTGGAGCATCGTTCGAGGCCCGCTCCGCGGGCACCCTCGGATGAGGATGTCTGGGGGACCGGCGTGAGGAGCCCCCTCCTCCGGCCT
Organism: Salinarimonas sp.; assembly: GCA_035628475.1. Taxonomy (GTDB): domain Bacteria; phylum Pseudomonadota; class Alphaproteobacteria; order Rhizobiales; family Beijerinckiaceae; genus Salinarimonas_A. The sequence continues at coordinate 818 of DASPJU010000271.1, forward strand.
CGCCGCCCCCCGTCCCGCACTGTCCCCGACGGAAAACGGGAGGCGCTCCCCGTCAGCCGCGGATCGGCACCCGCCAGATCTCGTCCGCATAGTCGCGGATCGTCCGGTCCGAGGAGAACCAGCCGATGCGGGCGGTGTTGAGGATGCTCGTGCGCCACCACCGGGCGGGATCGCGCCAGAGCGCGTCGACGGCGCGCTGCGCCTCCCAATAGGCGTCGAAGTCGGCCGTCACCAGGTAGCGGTCGTCGTGGCGCAGGGCGTCGACGATGGGGCGGAAGCGGCCCGGATCGTCGGGGGACAGCACGCCCGAGGCCAGCGCCTCGATGACCGCCGCGAGCCGGGGCGAGGCCTCGATGGCCGCCTCGCCGCTCGTGCCCTGGCGCAGCCGCGCCGCGACCTCGTCGGCGGTCAGCCCGAAGATCACGATGTTGTCGGGACCGACATGCTCGCGGATCTCCACGTTCGCCCCGTCGAGCGTGCCGATCGTGATGGCGCCGTTCAGGGCGAACTTCATGTTGCCCGTGCCCGAGGCCTCCATGCCGGCGGTGGAGATCTGCTCGGACAGGTCGGCGGCCGGGATGATCGCCTCGGCGAGGCTCACGTTATAGTTCGGCAGGAAGGCGACCTTGAGCCGCCCCGCCGCCGCCGGGTCGGCATTGACCACCCGGGCCACGTCGCCCGCGAGCTTGATGATGAGCTTGGCCTGGTGGTAGCTCGCCGCCGCCTTGCCGGCGAAGATCTTCACCCGCGGCGCGAAGGGGCCGCCAGGATCGGCGCGCATGGCCTGCCAGAGCGCGATCGTCTCCAGGATGTTGAGGAGCTGGCGCTTGTACTCGTGGATCCGCTTGATGTGGACGTCGAAGAGCGCGTCCGGATCGATGGCGGTGCCCAGCCGCTCGCGCACGAGCCGCGCCAGGGCCTCCTTGTTGGCGCGCCGGCTCGCGGCGAAGCGCGCCTGGAAGTCGCGGTCCTCGCTCAGGGGTTCGAGCGCCCGCAAGGCCGCGGGATCGTCGAGCACGCGCTCTCCCGCCGCCTGGACCAGGAGCCGGGTCAGCCCCGGATTGGCGCCCTGGAGCCAGCGGCGGAAGGTGATGCCGTTGGTCTTGTTGGTGATCTTGTTCGGGTAGAGGGCGTGCAGGTCCTTGAACACCGTCTGGCGCATCAGGTCGGTGTGGAGGCCCGACACGCCATTGACTTTGTGGGCGCCCAGGAAGGCGAGATGCCCCATGCGCACCCGCCGCCCGTGACCCTCGTCGATGAGGGAGATCCGCGACAGGTTCTCGCTCGTCAGGCGGCCGGCCTCCGACAGGCCCTCCATGTGCAGCCAGTTGATGAGATAGATGATCTGCATGTGGCGCGGCAGGAGCCGCTCCATGAGCGCCACCGGCCAGGTCTCCAGGGCCTCGGGCAGCAGGGTGTGGTTGGTGTAGTTGAGGGTGCCACGGGTGACCGCCCAGGCCTGCTCCCACCCCATGGCGTGCTCGTCGACGAGGAGCCGCATCAGCTCCGCGACCGCGATGGCCGGATGGGTGTCGTTGAGCTGGATCGCCGCGTGCTCGCTCAGGGTCGACAGGTCGCCGTGAACCCGGACGTGCCGGGTGATGAGGTCCTGCAGCGAGGCCGAGGTGAAGAAATATTCCTGGCGCAGGCGCAATTCCTGGCCCGCCGGTGTCGCGTCGCTGGGATAGAGGATGCGCGAGATCGCCTCGGCGCGGGAGCGGTGCGCGATGGCCCCCACATAGTCGCCGAGATTGAAGGTCTCGAGCTCGATCGGGTCGGGAGCTCGGGCCGACCAGAGGCGAAGGCCGTCCACGTGCTTGCAGCGCCAGCCCACCACGGGCGTGTCGTAGGCGACCGCCAGGATGGTCTCGGCGGG
>DASPJU010000272.1:0-3113 GCA_035628475.1 Salinarimonas sp.
AACCCCAAGAGTCCACACCGCCTAGAGCGTTTTCGCGTGAGGTGGATCCGGCTCGCGCGAAGACCCGAAGGGCGGCGATAGCAAAAACGCGACCACGCAAGAACGAGAGCCGATTCCGTGTCAACGGAAACGGCTCTAGCCGCGGGGCGACGGCGGCCGCGCGCTCGGGGCTCTATCCGGTCCGCAGGCCCGGATCGGGCACGAAGACGAAGCGCCGGTCGAGGGCGTACTTGATGACGTAGCCGATCGAGATCCCCAGCACCGCGCCGGAATACTTGGCGAGGTCGGTGCCCCAGATCAGCCAGAACGAGATCTCGAACCCCCAGAAGACGAGGGTGGTGAGGATGCTGAAGAGCGCCGACAGGGACACCTTGCGGGCCTCAGCGCCGGCCGTGGAATAGGCGTCGTTGAAGATGTAGCGCTTGTCGAGGACGTACTTCACCACGAAGCCCGTCACCGTGCCGGCCAGGAGGCCCGGCAGCAGCGTGGCCCAGGGAACCGCCCGCGTGACCATCTCCTGCACGAGCAGGTTCGCGACCGTCGAGATCACCGCGAACAGCACGTACCGGATCGCCACCATGAGCGCTCCCCTGTCAAGGGAGGGAGCACGGTCGGGGGCCGCGACGCCGCGCGCGCCGGTGCCCGGAAAGCTCAGCTGGGTCCGGCAACGGGACGCGCCATCGAGGCTTGGGCCGGAAGGGCGCGTCTGAGTCGTCGCATCCATGCAGGCATCTCCCGCGCCCGGGACGGACGCCGCTCCCTACAACGATCTGGGGCGGGTTCGGTTCGATGCCGGATCAGCTTGGATCGCCGGCGAGGTCGAGCCCCATGCCGGCCAGCGCCCGCCTCACGCGGCGCCCGACGACGCCGAGGAACAGGCCGAGCGCGGCGAGGCCGACGAGCATGAGCAGGAGGCGCCCGCCATGGAGGCTGCTCCCCAGGGCCTCCCGGCCGACCGCCCCGACCCCCGCCCAGAACGCCAGCGGCAGCACCGGCCCGAGGGCGGTCCCGATCACGAAAGGGCGAACCGCGATCCGCGACAGGCCGAAGAGGTAGGTCACGAGCCCGCCCGGGCTCGGCGCGAACCGGATCAGCGCGACCATCCGCCAGTCGAGGTCGGAGAGCACGTGATCGACGGCGCGCACGGCGCGGACATGCCCGAAGCGGCCCAGGAACCAGCGCCTCAGGCGCTCGCCGACGGTCGAGCGCAACAGGAGGAAATGCGCCGTCGAGGAGAGCGCCATGAACAGGACCGCGGCGGGAACCCCCGCCGGCCCGAGGGCCGCGCCGGTCGTCACCGCGAGCACGGCGAGCGGGAGCATGGCGAGCGACGCGATCACGAACCCGGCGAGGAGAGCCAGGACCAGGGCCGCCGGCGACTCGATGAAGAGCAGGTCCTGCAACCGATCGTCCGCGCGGGTGGTGGTCCGGCCCCGTAAACTAAGTCGGGCGGCCGGCGGTTCAACCCATGGGGAGGGGAGCGACATCCCGTCCACGCCCGCGCTCGAACCCCGGGGCGCCCCCGACGTTGTCAGCCGGGACAGAGGTCACGCCACCATGGTCGTCTTGCTCTTCGTCGGCGGCTTCGCGCTGTGGGTCGCCGCGGCACTGATCTGCGAGGCCCTCTTCGGCGGGCCCGGCATGCCCCCGTCGGCGCAGGCCCCGCTGCTCGCGGTCGCGCCCGATGACGCGAGGGACCCTAGCGGTCCTCAGACGCGGCGATGCGGCAGCAGCCCGAGCCCCGCGGTGGGCCTGGTCTGACCGTAGGCCAGGTATCCGAGGCAGAGAAGCCCCAGCACCGGAAGATGGAGAAGCGCGATCGTCCAGTCGGGCGAGAGCCAGAGGACGACGTCTTGCACGTGGTGGATCATGCCGATTGCCTCAACCAGGCCGGCAAGATTACTCCCTCGCCCCGGCCCGATCCAGAGCGAGCGACCGCTTTCCACCCCGTTGTTGCATCAAGGCGACATGATCCAGCCTCGGGCGGGGCCGCGGGGACGGGACCGGGGCGCGATCCGCGCTTCCGCCCCGGCCCGTTCCCCCGTAAGCTCCGCCCATGCTCCACCGCCCGCCCATCCCCCCGGACCACGACCGCGAGGTGATCATCCGCGTGCGCGACCTTGAGGTCGGCTTCGGGGAGCGGACGGTCATGAGAGGGCTCGACCTCGACGTCTTCCGGGGCGAGATCCTCGGCTTCGTGGGCGCCTCGGGCCAGGGCAAGTCGGTCCTCACGCGCACCATCCTTGGCCTCGTGAGGAAGCGCGCGGGCACGATCGAGGTGTTCGGCGAGAACCTCGACGACCTCTCGCCCAACTCGCGCCGCGCGGTCGAGCGGCGCTGGGGCGTGCTGTTCCAGCAGGGCGCGCTGTTCTCCTCGCTCACCGTGAAGCAGAACGTGCAGCTGCCCATGCGCGAGCACCTGAACCTGTCGGAGCGCCTCCTCGACGAGGTGGCGCGGCTCAAGATCGAGATGGTGGGGTTGAAGCCCGACGCCGCCGACAAGTTTCCTTCCGAGCTGTCGGGCGGCATGATCAAGCGCGCCGCGCTCGCCCGCGCCCTCGCGCTCGATCCCGAGATCCTCTTCCTGGACGAGCCCACATCGGGCCTCGATCCCATCGGCGCGGGCGACTTCGACGACCTGATCTCCACGCTCCAGCGCACTTTGGGGCTCACCGTTTTCATGGTAACCCACGACCTCGACAGCATTCACACGGTCTGCGACCGGGTCGCGGCCCTCGGGGACGGTCATATTATCGCCGCGGGTCCGATCGATACGATGACGGCCTCGGACCATCCGTGGCTGAGGCAGTATTTCAACGGCAAGCGGGCGCGGGCGGCCCTTCACGCCGCCGGCTGAGCCCGGGCCGCAGAGCCCAGGAAACAGGCAAGACCATCATGGAAACCCGCGCCAACTACGCGCTGATCGGCGCCTTCACCCTCTCGGTGGTGGCCGCGACCTTCCTGTTCGTCTTCTGGTTCTCCGGCCACGACCGGGGCGGCGGCCGGGTGGGCTATCAGATCGTGTTCCAGGGCTCCGTCACGGGCATGTCCCGCGGCTCCCCCGTGACCTTCAACGGCATCCGCATCGGCGAGGTCACGGACATCGCCCTCTC
>DASPJU010000273.1:0-4519 GCA_035628475.1 Salinarimonas sp.
TTCTCCGAGGTCGGTTAAGCCCCCGGTTAGGTTCCCACTCGCCTGCCAGTGGCACCTAGAACACCCTGTGCTAGCTTTCGGAATGGACAGCCCGAGCCACAGGACCGAACTGCCAAATCCCGATCCGCATCGGGAGAGAGCAACAGCGTTGTTCGTAGCTGGTGCGTACCTCGCAGTGTTCCTGGCAGTGCAGGCCACGAAGCTGATGTGAACCCGAAGCCTTACGTGGAGATGCGGGAACGCGGAAGATCCGTGCTATGCTCCTCGCAGCCGTCGGGTGGTTGAATGCTAGTCCACCAGTCAGGCCTGCAGGCCTCACGCGGCCGCTCTCTATCCGCAGCCCAGCTCGTGCTCGGCTGCCTTGTGTGGGTGAGGAGGGAAGGCGATGAGCTGGCCTCCGGAGACGCCCGAGAAATGGCGGGAAGCGGCACTTAACGCGTTCGTCCTGGTGCCATTCATGTTCGTGCTCTGCTTCGGCCTGGCCGCGGTTCAAAGCGCGGATGCGAAGCTCTCGCTCATTGCCGCCTCAGCGGGCGCGATCATGATCCTGGCGTGGGGCGGGCTGATGTACGTACGCGGGGCGAACGCCGAAAGCGACATGGCGTGGCTAGCGGTCATCCTTCGCCTTTTCACGAAGCGCTGAATGCAGTCCGCAGGACGGGTGAAATCACACCGCCCTGCCTGAGCCCTCAATGTGTTATTCAGCGGGTGATTAGCCGACCGTTCAACGAAAAAGAGTCGGCGCTGCGCGGCAACTTCTGTCGCCAGGTAGGCTCGCGCGTCTGCCTCACTTGATCGTTCGGATTTGATCGGCCGCGCTAACGCAGTCCGCATTCCCGTCTGATAGGGCTCCGTTGTGCAGCTCGAAAACGAGCGCGCTACGGGGCAGAGACGATGAACGATCAGATGATCGCGCGCCTGCGGCAGATCGCATGCGAGCAGGAGGTTGGTGAGAGCGTTCGCGCCAGCGCGGAGCGACTGGCGCACTTCCTCCAGGAGCGCCAGGACAGGGCCTGGATCGATTGGCCTGCCACTCCCACGCATCTAGTGCCGTCACCTCTCGTACCTGCGGCCGACGCCGACGTGATGTGGGCCGAGTAGGAGCATGGGCATGTTCTGGCGCTACGTCTTCCTCTACGCCGGCTCCGCAGCGTTGCTCGCGCACGTCCTGGGACAAAGGCCATGACTGCTGCGCCGCCGGCTGACCATCGCATCGCGCCCGCGCTACGGACTCTCACCCTCGACGGATACGCGCGGCCGCGCCCGAGCCTCGTGGAGGCGCTCGCACAGGCCGAGGCGATCTTCGAGGCTCGCAAGCTGCCGCCGGTTCTAGTCGACCCATATGCCGCCGCGCGGGCATGGCACGAGGCGGAGCGCCGCCGACGCGCGCTCGCATGGCGCTCGGCGGTGCTCTACGCGATCTCGATCGGCGCCACCGTCCTGCAATTCGGTACATCACCCGCCTAGGCCCGCTGCGCCGCGAGATCCCCGAGTTCGCGGTCAAGCTGGTGCTCACAGGGATGGCTCCTCGCTATAGCGCTCCCCGCCGCGCAGTGTCACCCGAGGCTGCTCACAATCCCCCAAGCAATCAGCCCGATGGTCATGAACAGCGCACCTACCAGGAACAGCGCACCTAATGCGCAGCCGCTCGCAGGAGCACGGTGGAGAACAGCTGTCGAAGGTGAGGCCGGATCGTAGTAGACCGTGACCGGCCGGCCCGCCTCATAGAATGCAAGATCACCTTTGTGCCCCGCGGGACTTGCCCCCCACTTGCTGCGCAGAGGAGGCGTCCCGATCGCCGAGCCGGTAAAAGTTTGCCCGTTTACCTGATACTCATACGTGACACCAGGCAGACCCCGCGCTGTCCAGCCGGTCGAGCGCGTAGTCACTCGGCCCAATATAGGTAAATCCACTTCCTTCTTGCTGATGGACGAGGTTCGGATAACGCCCTGTGTGCTGATCCACTGTGCCTGAGCCCTTGAGGCTACCGATGACTTGTAGCCGAACCACCATAGGAACAGGCCCATGCCGATCGGAATTATAGCGATCAGTATGCCGAGCATTGTCTCCCCCCAAAAATCCGCCCTCAGCCCAGAGACTGAAGCCACCGGCGGGGGGAAGAACGAGCCGTCCACCCGCCCTCAACACGCCGCACGCAGGTGCTCGCGTGGCAGGACAAGCTCTTGCTTCTTCCCGAACATCTCGAGCAGAACAGTAATGCGCTTGCACTCTGGCGCCTGCAAGATGGTAGCCGCAAATCTCTCGAAAGGCCCTGACACGGGCGTCACATCCTGACCGGCTTTGAAGTCGTGCTTGCCGTTATCGAAGGCCTGAGCTCGATTTGCGCCGAGAAGCTGCTCCATGACCCACTTCGGCAATACGACGGGCTCCTGACCGTTCGTGATGACACCGGAGATTCCACGTGTTGACAGGATGGGATACCAGCTTTGGGCTTGGCCGACGCCGACAAGGACCTACGAGGGAACAGCGGCTGGTGCACCAGCATGGTTTTGCGGGCGCGGCGGAAGGTCTTAAGCCCGCTTGGCACACGGATGAAGGCGAGAAGGTCGCGCGGCCGAGGGGCAAGCCAAGGGTCATCGTGCAACTCCCAGAACCCTAAAGTAAGAATCCGTTAACCGCGCCCCTGATACCTTTCGGGAGTTCGCTGGTTTGCAGTCTCGCATCCGAGGCCGCCCGAATACTTGCCCTCGAACCGTTTTGAGCAGCGATGTCCAATATTGTTTCTTTTCCACCCGCGAGAACGGCAGCAACGCCATTTACTGCGGTCAGCGACAACCTCCTTGAAGCGGCCAACCGGATTGGTGTCGCGGCGTCGAACCTTAAGGAGGCCGGTGGCCGTGCTGCATGCGATGCGTCCTTTGCCGCGCTCGCAGAAGCTGTGCGACTATTGCAGATGGTTGCGTACCTCGCCGAGATCGCTGCGCCAGACGATCTGACCGAGTCGCGCACCAATCAGAACGCTTGATCAGCGATACGCTTGCACAAGCAGGTCAAGGATCATTGCGCGGCCTCCGTCAGGTCGACGCTCGCGCGCTCCTCGCGCGGGTCCATGGGCCGCAGGCCGCCCTTGAGCTCTCGAAGCCGAGCGAGCACGTGACGAGCTCCTCAGGGGTACGCTCGTCAGCGGGCTGTGCGTCGAGGATCCGCTGCAGGAGGATGATCTGCCCCGAGGCGACGCGCACGGCAGCCTCGGCGGCGTGGCGCAGATCGCATGGGCCTGGCCGGAAGCGAAACTGCGCACTGGGATAGGTCGCGGCATCGTGGGGAGTCATCGGCGCACCGCCTCGCGCACGGCCCAAGCCGGCAGGTCGTGCAGCTGATCGAGGAACACGTCGGTGTGCACGGCGGTCTGCTCCCTAGTGGTGCCGACCGTTACGAAAAATGTGGTGACCTTCACGACCTCGGCTGCCGTCTCCGTGCCCGTGCCCGGTACCGTCGCCCTTTCGGAACGTCGAGCTGAACGTCTGCTTGGCGCGTAGAAATCTGGAGAGCGGCCCTGCCGCTTTCGGCCAACATCGGCCGTTCGGCGTCGATCAGATGTCTTGATGTGGACGTGGCGGCGGACCGGGAGGGCTCATCGCTCCGGCGGGATGGCCGTTCGCAAAGCGTCTGCTTCTGACTACCGAACTCTTGTGAGGGCGCGCCGCGAAATCGGCGTCGGAACTGGCAAGAGAGCTTGTAACCGAGCGGTAACCACGGCCGCCGTCGGGCGTCGGAAAGGCTGGCGATCCCGGGAAGACTCGAACTTCCGACCTTCGGTTTAGGAAACCGCTGCTCTGTCCTGCTGAGCTACGGGACCATGCCAGGCGACGATCTATCATGGCCCGCGGCGGGGTGCCAGGGGCCGCCGACCCTGGGTAAGGAAGGATCAACGCCTTTGGGCCATGGTGAGCGGGTTCGGCGGCGCCTGCCAAGAGCCGCCGGCGGGGGACCGACGTGGAGTTGGAGTCGATGAAGTCGCGTGAAACGCTCATTCGCCTCAAGCGCTTTCAGGTGGACGAGAAGCGCCGGCGGGTCGCGCAGATCGAGATGATGATCGCCGATTTCGATCGCATGTCGGCCGACCTCGACCGCGAGATCGCCACCGAGGAGCAGCGGGCCGGCATCTCGGACCCGGCCCATTTCGCCTACCCGACCTATGCCAAGGCCGCCGCCACGCGCCGGGACAACCTGCGCCGCTCGGCCGACGACCTGAAGGTCCAGCTCGACGAGGCAAAGGCCGAGCTCGGCGAGGCCTTCGAGGAGCTGAAGAAGGTCGAGATCCTGGAAGACCGCGAGCGCACCACCGAGCGCACCGTGGCCAATGCCCGCGACCGGGCGGCCATGGACCAGATCGGCCTCAATCGCGCGCGGGTGAATTATTAGTCCTCCCCTCTCCCATGGGGGGAGGGGCCGGGGGTGAGGGGGTACCGTCTCGAACCAGGAGCCTCCCTTCTCGCCGATCCCACATACCCCCTCATGCTGAGGAGCCCGCGCCAGCGGGCGTCTCGAAGCACGC
>DASPJU010000274.1:0-4117 GCA_035628475.1 Salinarimonas sp.
CCAGCACCGCAACCTGCAGCAGGACGGCGGCGCCCGCGACGATGCGGGCCGCCAGCCGCGCCCGGGAAGGGATCGCGCGGTCCATGTGGGCCCCTCAGATCCCGGCCGCGACGGCAGGCGGGCGCCCGCCCAGGACCCGCCGCAGGACGCGCCCGACCGCCCACCAGGCGAGGGCGCCGGCCGCGCCGAGGGCCATGGTGAGGAGGGAGAAGGAATCGAAGGCCAGGAGCACGTCGAGCACCGGCCACGCCGCCTCGATGGCGCCGATCGCGCCGGCCAGCGCGGCCCCGATCGAGGCGCGCCGCACCAGGAGCCCGGCCGCGAGGCCCGCCGCCGCCCGGATGCCGTTCAGAAGAAGGCCGAGCGCCATGAAGAGCGCGAATTCCGGTCCGCTCGGCCAGTCGCGCGCCGCCTCGGCCTGGGCCTCGGCATCCCGGGCCTCGGCCTCGCGCCCGAGCGCGCGCAGCACCCGGGCCCGCTCGCGGTGGGCAGGCGCATAGCGGGGCGTCAGCGTGACCGCCGCGTCGAGGTCGGCGAGGGCCGCCGCGTGATCGCCACGCGCCGCGTGGAGCCCCGCCCGCGCCTTGAGCCAGTCCGACCGGCGGGGCTCCAGGCGCAGGGCCTCGCCGTAATCCGCGATCGCGCGGTCCCGCTCGCCCGCCTCGGCGAGCAGCGCCGCGCGCTCGGCCCATCGGGGCGCGTCGCCGGGCCGCGCCGCGATGGCCTGGCCCAGGGCCTCGACGGCCTCGGCCCGCCGGCCGCGCTCGGTCAGGAACTCCGCGAGCTTGCGCCAGGCGACGGACCAGTCGGGGAAGCGCTCGGCGGCGGCGCGCAGATCGGCCACCGCGAGGTCGTCGCGCCCGAGCGCCGCCTGGGCGAAGGCGCGGTTCACATAGGCCACGCGCAGGTCCGGATCGAGGCGCAGCGCCTCCGTGAGGTCCGCCACGGCGGGGGCGGGCTCGCCCAGCTGCGCGCGGGCGTCGCCGCGGGTGTTGTAGGCGCGGGCCGAGGCGGGGTCGCGGGCGAGCGCGCGGCCGGCCGCGTCCACCGCCTGGGCCCAGCGGCCCTCGCCGTGGTGGAGGCCCGCCGCATCGACGAGGTCGGAGGCGCCGGCGGGGTCGAGCCGGGCCGCCTCCTCGAGATCGGCGATGGCCCGGTCCGGCTCGCGCTCGGCCCGGTAGGCACGGGCACGGTAGCGGTAATGCCGGGCCTCGCCGGGCTCGAGGCGGATCGCCGCCGTGTAGTCCGCGATGGCCTCGCGATAGGATTCGAGGTTGATGCGCATGGCGCCCCGGCCGGCATGGGCGTCCGCGTCGGCCGGGTTGAAGGCGATGGCGCGCGAGAAGGCGTCCGCCGCCTCCGTCCAGCGTCCGAGGGCGGCGAGAACCCCGCCGCGCAGGTTGTGGGCAACGCCGTTGGCGGGTTCGCGCCGCAGCGCCTCGTCGAGGTCGTCCAGCGCGGCCTGGAGCTCGCCCCGGGCCCGGCGGGCGCTGGCCCGTCCGACCAGGGCGCCGACGATCCCGTCGGGCGCGAGGCCGCCGGCCTCGATGGCGCGGGTGCAGGCGCTCAGCGCCAGGTCCGGCCGCTGGTCATGAAGGCAGGCCGCGAGGTCTTCGGCCGGGCCGGCGAGACCGGAGCCGCCCCAGAGGGCGAGAACCAGGCCGGCCGAGATGAGGGCGCGCCGCATCGGCATCCTCCGCATGGACCAGCGCAGGATGCTCCAAGCCGAGCGGCCGGGCCGTGCGCCAGCATACGCGCGGCGCGCCGCCCCGCTCAGGCGGCCCGGCGCACCACCCCGGCCAGCCGCTCCAGGGCCACGTCCAGGGTCGCGTCGCGCTTGGCGAAGCAGAAGCGCACGACGCTGCGCACGCCGCCCGAGGCGTAGAAGGCGCTCACGGGGATCGCCGCCACGCCGTGGTCCATGACGAGGCGGCGGCAGAAGGCGGCGTCGTCGCTCTCGCCCAAGGGACCGATGTCGATGTTGAGGAAGTAGGTGCCCTGGCTCGGGATGACGCTGAAGCCCAAGCCCGTCAGGCCCTCCGCGAAGCGGTCGCGCGAGCGCTGGAGGTCGGCGCGTAGGCCCTCGAAATAGGCCTCCTCCTTCATGAGCCCGTAGGCCACGGCGGCCTGGAGGTTGGGCGGCGTCGTGAAGGTGAGGAACTGGTGCGCCTTGGCGAGCACCCGCATCAGGGGCGCGGCGGCGGCCACGAAGCCCACCTTCCAGCCCGTGAGATTGAAGATCTTGCCCGCCGAGCCGATCTTGACGGTGCGCTCGCGCATGCCGGGCAGCGCGATGAGGGGCCGATGGCGCCGCCCGTCGAAGACCACGTGCTCCCACACCTCGTCGCACAGGGCGATCGCGTCGTGGCGGATGCAGAACGAGGCCAGCAGGGCGAGCTGGTCCTCGCCGTAGACCGTGCCGGTGGGGTTCAGCGGGTTGTTGAAGAGCACGACCCGGGTGCGGTCCGAGAAGGCGCGGGCCAGCGCCTCCTCGGTGAGGCGGAACTCGGGGGGCTGGAGCGAGACGAAGCGCGGCACGCCGCCCGCCCGGCGCACGAGGGGCAGGTAGGCGTCGTACATGGGCTCGAACAGCACGACCTCGTCGCCCGGCTCGATGAGGGCGAGAAGCGCGCCCGCCAGCGCCTCCGTGGCCCCCGACGTCACCATCACCTCCGCGTCGGGATCGAGATCGATCCCCTGCCAGTGCCGGTAATGGGCGCCGATCGCGCCCCGCAGCTCCGGCAGGCCCATCATGGGCGGGTACTGGTTCCAGCCCTCGACCACGGCCCGCGCCGCCGCCTCGCGCACGTCCAGGGGGCCGGGATCGTCGGGAAAGCCCTGGCCGAGGTTGACGGCCCCGGTCTCGCGGGCGAGCCGGGACATCACCTCGAACACCGTGGTCGGCAGGTCGGCGAAGATGGGGTTCATGGACGCCTCCAGGGACGGGGCGGCGTCCTAGCATAACCGTGGGCGCCGGGCACCCCCCTCAGGGCCGTCGGGGTCTCGCGCGCATGGGCGAGAGGACGGGCGCCGGCCGGGACCGCCTCCCTCGCCCCCGCCGGCCGAGCCCAGGAGCATGACGGCGGCGGCGATGCAGGCGGGGGCGCACGGGGCCGCGAGCCCCGCCGCGAGCAGCCCCAGGACGGGCCCCCGCGGGCCGAGCGCCGCCCGGAAGGCGCCGCGGCAGGCGACGAGCCGCAGGGCGCTGGGGGGGCGCGCATCGGCGCTCCTTGGCCGGCATTCGTCCAGGGCGACGCGCGGCGCCGATCCCGGCCGCCGGCCCTTTTTTCGCGCGCGCCCCGTTGACGCCGGCCCCCGCGCCTTCTATGACCCCGCATCGCTTCGGCGAGCCCAGGTGGCGGAATTGGTAGACGCGCTGGTTTCAGGTACCAGTGGTGCAAGCCGTGGAGGTTCGAGTCCTCTCCTGGGCACCAACCACTTTCTAAGTGGTTGAGCCGCAAGGTACATCAGCAAGATCATAGGCTTAGCGTCGCCCGAGTGCTACACACGGGTGCTACACATGACGCTGGCGATGACCCGACCCTGGAAGCATCCCAAGACCGGTATCTACTGGCTCCGCAAGCGGGTGCCGAGCGATCTCATCGCGATCATCGGTCGGCGGGAGATCCAGCGGTCTCTGAACACACGTGATCCGGCAGAGGCTAAGCGGCAGCTTGCATTGGCCCTGGTCGACCTCGGGACGCAGTGGTCGAACCTGCGTGCCGGCCCGACGACCCTGAGTGAACGGCAGGCGCACGAGCTTGCACTCTTCGCTTATGACCGATGGCTTGCTGCCTTTCGCGAAAACCCGAGCCAGCAGACGGTCTGGCGCACAGATCTATTCGACAGAATGTGGGCTCCCGCTTCCCTCCTGACGGGAACCGACAGCAGATCGCTTCTCGCGTTTGAGGTCGACAAGGACATTTTGCGCCTGCGCGAACAGGAGCTCTGGTGCGAGCGAGGGGCCGACGACGTCCTTTCCGAACGTGGTCTGGTCCCCGATGCGGTGAGTCGCATGAGGGTTGCGAAGGCGCTCGCGGCGGCCACCCAGCGAGCCAGCTTGGTGCTCGCGAAGATGGCAGTCGGCGAGCTCGATGCTGATGAGCCAGCCTCCACG
>DASPJU010000275.1:0-6483 GCA_035628475.1 Salinarimonas sp.
CGCGCACGTAGACGCCGCCCATGCCCAGCGCCGCGGCCTCGCGCATGACGTCGACGGGGAAGTGCTCGGCCTCGTCCCACGCGACCGCGTGCGGGGCGAGCGCCTCGGCCGCGAAGGACAAAGCCATGTCACGGATCGCGACCTGGTCGTCGGTCAGGGAAAAGGCGGAAGCCAAGGGGATGGGAGAGACCGTGTCGAGCATGGCGGGGCTCATCGGGGATGGAAAAGGGCGGCCCGGGGGCGGGTGGCCACGCCGGGCCGCCAGTGACGCCGGAAGAAGGGAGGAAGCCTTCCGACGGGGTTCACTGCATGGTTGGGATGACGAAGGATGCTCCGTCCTTGATGCCCGACGGCCAGCGCGAGGTGACGGTCTTGGTCTTGGTGTAGAACCGGATCGCGTCGGGCCCATGCTGGTTCAGGTCGCCAAAGCCAGATCGCTTCCAGCCCCCGAACGTGTAGTAGGCCAGCGGCACCGGGATCGGCACGTTCACCCCCACCATGCCCACGTTCACCTTCGCGGCGAAGTCCCGCGCCGCGTCCCCGTCCCGGGTGTAGATCGCCACCCCGTTGCCGTACTCGTGCTCGTTGGGCAGACGCAGCGCCTCCGCGTAGTCCGCCGCCCGCACCACCGACAGAACAGGCCCGAAGATCTCCTCCTTGTAGATGCGCATGTCCGCCCTCACCCGGTCGAACAGGCACCCCCCCATGTAGAACCCGTTCTCGTAGCCCTGCAGCCGGAAGTCCCGCCCGTCCACCACGAGCTGCGCCCCCTCCTGGATGCCGAGGTCCACGTAGCCCCGCACCCGATCCAGATGCGCCCGCGTCACCAGCGGGCCGAAATCGGCCGAGGGGTCCGTCGAGGGGCCGATCTTCAGGCTCTCGACCCGGGGCACGAGCCGCTCCATCAGCGCGTCCGCCGTCGCCTCCCCCACCGGCACCGCCACCGAGATCGCCATGCAGCGCTCGCCCGCCGACCCGTAGCCCGCCCCGATCAGCGCGTCCGCGACCTGGTCGAGGTCCGCGTCGGGCATGATGATCATGTGGTTCTTGGCGCCCCCGAAGCACTGGGCGCGCTTGCCCGTGGCGGCGGCCCGCGTGTAGACGTACTCGGCGATGGCGGTCGAGCCCACGAAGCCCACCGCGCGGATGTCGGGATCGTCCAGGATGGCGTCGACCGCCTCCTTGTCGCCGTTGACCACGTTGAGCACGCCCGGGGGCAGGCCCGCCTCGATCATGAGCTCGGCCAGCCGCATGGGCACGCCCGGATCGCGCTCGGAGGGCTTGAGCACGAAGGCGTTGCCGCAGGCGATCGCGGGGGCGAACTTCCACATCGGGATCATGGCGGGGAAGTTGAAGGGCGTGATGCCGGCCACCACGCCCAAGGGCTGGCGCATGGAGTAGATGTCGATGCCCGGCCCCGCGCCCTCCGTGTACTCGCCCTTCTGCAGATGCGGGACGCCGCAGGCGAACTCCACCACCTCGACCCCGCGCTGGATGTCGCCGCGCGCGTCCGCGACCGTCTTGCCGTGCTCGCGGGCGAGCAGGTCGGCGAGCGCGTCCATCTCGCGCGCGACAAGATCGAGAAAGCGCATCATCACCCGAGCCCGGCGCTGCGGGTTCGTCGCAGCCCACGAGGCCTGCGCAACGGACGCGTTCTCGACCGCAGAGCGGACCTCCTCCCGCGTCGCCAACGCGACGCGCCCCACGACCTCCCCGGTCATGGGCTCGAAGATCTCCGCGTAGCGCCCCGAGCGGCCCTCAACATGGGCGCCGCCGACGAAATGCCCCACCGTCCGCATGGTCGTCTCTCTCCTGGTCCGTCTATGGTTATGGATCGTGCGTGTTGAAGTCGGCGCCGTCACGGCTCAGGCCGCGTCGGCCTCATGGCGGAGCGGGCCGCGCATCGGGAGGCGATGCGTGAGGCGTTCCGGGCTCGTCCGCTCGGCGCGCGCGCGGGTCAGCAGCTCGTCGAGGCGGCGCTCGAGCCCATCGAGCATTCTCGCCGCCCAGCCCGGGTCGGCGGGCGCGAGGACGTCCGCGAGACCCCAGATCGTCGCCCCGGCGCCTGCGACCACCTCCGGCACCCAAAGGATGCCCAGGTCCTGCAGATGGTCCGCGCAGCTACGATGCTGCAGCTGCCCCCGCGCCGGGCCCGCGACGACGCGCGCCCGCAGCCGGTGGATCGTCGCGTCGCCCAACGTGCCGCCGCAGCCGCAGGGCACGAAGGCGTCGCAGGGAGCCCCGTAGATCGCCTCGGGCGCGACCGCCTGCGCACCAAAGAGCCGCGCGGCCGCGGCGCGGCGCACCGGATCGGCGTCGGTCAGCACGATCGAGGCGCCGGACGCGGCCAGGCCTGCGCAGACCGCCTGCCCCACCGGACCGAGCCCCTGGATCGCGACCCGGGCTCCCTCGAGCGACGCACCGGGGACGTGCCGAAGGGCGACGGCCAAGCTTCGGACCACGGCCTGGGCGGCAAGCCCCGCGCCGCCCTCCGCGCCCTCGTCGATCGCGTGAAAGCCCGCATCCGCCCGCGCCGCGAGGCGCCGCACCGCCGCGACGGTCGCGTCGTCCCGCTCCCGCCCCGCCTCCGCCGCGACCACGAGACCGCCGCCGCCGGCCGGGATCCCGGCCACCGCGTGGCGTCGCGCCGCGAGCTCGGCGAGATCGAGGGCGTCCGTGATGGCATGTTCGAGGCGGGCATAGGGCCTGACGCGCCAGCCGCCGGCCGCGCGGCCCTCGATCAGGTCGTGGACCGCGAGAACCGCCGCGAGCCCCGTGTCGGGATCGCGCAGCACCGTCACACGATCATGGGCGAAGGTGTCGAGGCGTGGAAGGCCGGCCATGTCAGCCGACCTCCGCCAGAAGCGCGGGCGTCGCCGCCGGGACGGACGCCTCCTCGCGCGCCGGAGCGAAGCGGGCGAGGAGTTCCTCCTCGCGCTTGCGGGCCTTGGCGAGGTTCGCCTCCTTGACGTGGCCGAAGCCGCGGATCGTGAGCGGCAGCGCGGCGATCTCGACGGCGAGCGCGTGGTTGTCGGCCGTCAGGCCGGCGAGCAGCCGCTCCACCGTCGCCCGATAGGCGCCGATCAGGGCGCGCTCGGTCCGCCGCTCCTCGGTGTAGCCGAACGGGTCGAGAGCGGTCCCGCGCAGGCCCTTCATCCGGGCGAGAACCCGCAGCGCCGGCATGAGCCAGGGCCCGAAGGTGCGCTTCACCGGCCGGCCCGTGTCGGGATCGCGCCGCGACAGGAGCGGCGGCGCCATGTGGAAGCGCAGGGTGACCGGGCCGTCGAACCCCGCCCCGACACGCTCGAGGAAGCGCCCGTCCGTATAGAGGCGCGCGACCTCGTACTCGTCCTTGTAGGCCATGAGCTTGTGGAGCGACTTGGCGATCGCGATCGCGAGCGCCTCGCCGCGCCCGAGCCCCGCTTCCGCGAGCCGGGCCCGCTCGACGAGGGCCTCGAAGCTGCGGGCATAGGCCTCGTTCTGGTAGGCCGCAAGATCCGCCCGGCGCCGGGCCACGATCTCGGCGAGCGTCGTCGCGACCGGCTCGGGGGCGCCCGGCACCGGGATGGAGGCCGGGTCGGCCGCGTAGTGCCGGCCCCACTGGAAGGCGAGCTTGTTCTTGTCGGCCGAGACGCCGTTGAGCTCGATCGCCCGCTCGAGGGCCGCCGCGCTCAAGGGAACGAGCCCCTTCTGATAGGCCGCGCCCAGCAGGAAGACGTTGAGATAGATCGCGTCGCCGAGAAGCGAGACCACGAGGGCCTGGGCGGGGATCCGGTCGAGGGCGCGGCTGTTGGCGCGCAGGCTCCGGATCATGCCCTCGACGTCATAGTGCACCTCGTTGTTCCGCACGAACTCGGACGTGGGCGCGAGATCCGCGTTCACCAGCGCATGGGTTCGCTCGCGCCCGAGGCTCGGCAGCGCCGTGCGGCCGTGGCCCACGACGATGTCCGAGGCGATGAGGAGGTCCGTCTGGCCCGGGCCGATGCGGGGGCTGAAGATCTCCTGGTCGGCTCTCGCGATGCGGATATGCGAGTAGACCCCGCCGCCCTTCTGCGCCATGCCGAGCTGGTCGACCACCACGAGGCGCTTGCCCTCGAGATGCGTCGCCATGCCGATGATGGCGGCGAGCGCGGCCACACCCTGCCCGCCGATGCCCGTGAGCATCACGTTCCAGGGCTCGGCCTCGAGGGAGGGCAGCGCCGGATCGGGCAGGTCGAGGCGCGGCTTGGCCGAGCCCGCGCCCTTGCGGGGCGTGCCGCCCACCACGGAGACGAAGCTGGGGCAGAACCCGTTGGCGCAGGAGAAGTCCTGGTTGCACGAGGACTGGTCGATGCGCCGCTTGCGGCCGAACTCGGTCTCGATCGGCTCGACGGAGAGGCAGTTCGACTTTACGGAGCAGTCGCCGCAGCCCTCGTAGACCGCTTCGTTGATGACGAGGCGGCGATCGGGCGTCTCCATGAGGCCGCGCTTGCGGCGCCGGCGCTTCTCGGTGGCGCAGGTCTGGTCGTAGACCAGGACCGAGACGCCCTGGACCTCGCGCAGCTCCTTCTGCACCGCATCCAGGCGGTCGCGATGATCGAAGGACACCCAGGACGGGATCGCCGGGTCGCCACGATGGCGCTCGGGATCGTCGGACACGACCGCGATGCGCGTGACGCCCTCGGCCGCCATCTGGGCCACGATCATGGGCACGGTGAGCGTGCCGTCGACGCGCTGGCCGCCGGTCATGGCGACGGCGTCGTTGTAGAGCACCTTGTAGGTGATGTTCACGCCCGCCGCGATGGACTGGCGCACGGCGAGGCTGCCGGAGTGGAAATAGGTCCCGTCGCCGAGATTGGCGAAGATGTGCCGCTCGCTCGTGAAGGGCGCCTGGCCCATCCAGGGCACGCCCTCCCCGCCCATATGGGTGCAGGCCTCGGCCCGCCGGTCCATCCACTGGACCAGGAAGTGGCAGCCGATCCCTGCGGTGGCGCGCGAGCCCTCGGGCAGGTTGGTCGACGTGTTGTGCGGGCAGCCGGAGCAGAAGAAGGGCCCGCGCACGTGCAGGGGCTGCACGCCCTCGGGCGTGCGGGCCGGATCGCTGAGCACGGCCTGCACGGAGGCCATTTTCGGGGTGCGCCACTCGGCGGGAAGGCGCGCCAGGATCGCCTGGACGACCCGGCCGGTGTCGAGGTCGAGGGTGTCGCGCACGAGCGGCCGGCCGTCCGGATCGGTCTTGCCGCTCACGCGGGGGCGCCGGCCCTCGGGCAGGTGGTAGAGGGCGGCCTTGAGCTGGTGCTCCAGCACGTCGCGGCGCTCCTCGACGACGAGCACCTCCTCCAGCCCGCCCGCGAAGGCGGCGGCGCCGACGGGGTCGAGGGGCCAGGCGAGCCCCACCTTGTAGAGGCGGATCCCCCAGTCGCGGGCCATCTCGTCGCCGATGCCCAGGTCCTGGAGCGCCTGGCGCACGTGCAGATAGGCCTTGCCGGTCGCCACGATGCCGAAGCGGGCGCGGGGCGAGTCGAGCACGACCCGGTCGAAGCCGTTGGCGCGGGCGAAGGCCTGGGCGGCGGGGAGGCGGAAGCGCCGGTGGCGCTCCTCGGCGGCGGCCGGGGTGTCGACCAGGCGGATGTTGAGCCCGTCCGGGGGCAGCGCAACGCCCTCGGGAATCACCGTGCGGTAGGCCGCCAGGTCCACGTCGATGACCGCGGTGGAGTCCATCGTGTCGGCGATGGTCTTCATGCCGACCCACAGGCCGGCATAGCGCGAGAGCCCGAAGCCCTTCATGCCGAAGGCGAGCAGCTCCTCGACGCCGGTCGGGTTGAGGACCGGCATCTCCGCGTCCATGAACGCGAACTCGCTCTGGTTCGGCATGGTGGACGACTTGCAGGCATGGTCGTCGCCTGCGAAGGCGAGCACGCCGCCGTTCGGGGCCGTGCCGGCGAAGTTGGCGTGCTTGAAGGCGTCGCCGGTGCGGTCGACGCCGGGGCCCTTGCCGTACCAGATGCCGAACACGCCGTCATAGGTCGCGCCGGGATAGAGGCCGACCTGCTGCGAGCCCCAGACCGCGGTGGCGCCGAGATCCTCGTTGATCCCCGGCTTGAACACCACGTGATGCTGGTCGAGCAGCCCCTTGGCCTTCCACAGCTGGCTGTCATAGGTGCCCAGCGGCGAGCCGCGGTAGCCTGAGATGAAGCCGGCCGTGTTCAGGCCGAGCTCGCGGTCGAGCTGCCGGCGCAGCATCGGCAGGCGCACGAGCGCTTGGACCCCGGTGATGTAGACCGTGCCGTCCGTGACCGTGTACTTGTCGTCGAGGGTAACCTGGGGCAGGCCGGAATGGGCATTCATTATGCGCCTCGGAAGCCGTGTCCGAATGTCGTACGCTCCGGCCGGCGCATTTTCTTTGCGTTCTAGTAGAGGCCGCGCCTCCGCCGCGCAAGAAAGCCAGCTCGCCCGCGAGAGGGGGTGTCCGCCCTATGTCCGGCGCGGGAACACGGCCGTCCT
>DASPJU010000276.1:0-5568 GCA_035628475.1 Salinarimonas sp.
CTGTCGAGGACGTCTGCGAGCGTTCGCGCACCACGCTCGTCCTTCACCCCGCCATCCGCCGCGCCGTGCGCGGCTATGAGGAGAGCTTCTATATAGGGCTCCGCTGCTTCCTTCGAGGCGAGACCGACGGGCTCTACTTCCTGCCCCTGCCCAACGGCGATCACGTCGAGCTCCGCTTCGAGAAGCGGTCATCGGTCGGCGGATACAACATCCTCCGAGTGAGCCCGACCTCCCCCGAGGGACTGCACCGAATCAGGCAGGCCACGCACGATTGACTGATCGCGCGGACCGCTCGGCGTCGGGCCCATCAAGACTCCAGACTGTTCTGGAGCGCCGAGGAGTCGGGCGAACCCGTCTCTGGCTGATTGCAACCGTGCGAGCGGAAAGCGCTGCGGCAGGAGAGGAGAATTCACGCTCTCGGCGCACCAATTCTTGCGGCAGAAGCACCAAGGCGAGACAGAATCCAGGAGGTTGGCAGGCTCAGGTGCCTACGAACACGACCTGTTCTCTACTCCTGAGAAGCCCAGACATATACTGGGAGTGTTTGGTGGAGCCAGGCGGAATCGAACCGCCGACCTCTTGAATGCCATTCAAGCGCTCTCCCAACTGAGCTATGGCCCCACTCTATACCCTGGGCTTGGGGACCCACGGGTCGTCCGCCGCAGCGGAGGCGCCTCTTTAGCGGCCTCCGCCGGGGAGATCAAGCCTCTTCGTCGTCCTCGATGTCGCCGTCGATCAGATCGGACACGTCGTCGTCGCCTTCCTCCTCTTCCTCGAGGAAGGTGTCGTCCGCGGCGTCGTCCTCGATGTCGATGACGTCGTCGGTCGTCGCGTCGGTGCCGCTCTCGGCGGCCTCGGCGTCCTCCAGGGACACCAGCTCGACGTCGGCGGTCGCGACCTCGGGCTCGTCCTCCTCCACCGGGGCGGGCCGGCGCGCCGCCGCTGCCGCGGCCGCCGCGGCGACGCGGCCCATGGGCAGGGCGACGGCCTGATAGAGGGTGCCGCATTTGGGGCACACGATGGGATCCCGGCCCAGATCGTAGAACCTCGCGCCGCAGCTCATGCACTGGCGCTTCAAGCCGAGTTCCGGTCTGGCCACGGGGTCACCTTCGCCTGATGATTGGGGGTCGCTCCCGTTAGTCGCGGCCCGGGTTCTTGTCAAACGGGTTTTCCGCCCCGCCGGAGCGATTGCCTGAGCCGTTGGGGCGGGTTCCTGTCGGCGCCGCCCGATGTCCCCCGGCCCGGCCCCGCCCTCGCTCCTCGATGGCGCATCGGCCCGCGAGCGGCCCCGGCGAGGCGGGCCAGGACCTCGGAGCGATCCCTCCGAGGCCCGGCGCGGGCCCCGTGACGCCCCGGGCGCGCCGTGGTAACGACCCGCCGCCCCTGTCCGACCCGAGCGTGCCGATGTCGAGCCATGCCCACCCCGTCCCCGTCGCGTCGCGCCCCGGCGCCCCCCTGCGAGGCCGCCTGCGGGTGCCGGGCGACAAGTCGATCTCCCACCGCTCCCTCATCCTGGGGCTCCTCGCCATCGGCGAGACCCGGATCGAGGGCCTGCTGGAGGGCGACGACGTCCTGCGCACGGCGGCCGCCTGCCGGGCGCTGGGAGCCGGGATCGAGCGCGAGGGCGAGGGACGCTGGCGCGTGCGCGGCGCCGGGATCGGCGGGCTCGGCCAACCCGCCGACGTGCTCGATTTCGGCAATGCCGGCACGGGCTCGCGGCTCATGATGGGGGTGGCGGGCAGCCATCCGATCCGGGCGACCTTCGACGGGGACGCGAGCCTGCGCAAGCGCCCCATGCGCCGCATCCTCGATCCGCTCGCCCGCATGGGCACGACCGTGGTGAGCGAGGCGGAAGGCGGGCGGGTGCCCCTCACGCTGCTGGGCCCCCGCGAGACCGTCCCCATCGCCTACGAGACCCCCGCGGCCTCGGCGCAGATCAAGTCGGCGGTGCTGCTGGCGGGCCTCAACGCGCCCGGCGTCACCACCGTCATCGAGCGCGAGGCGACGCGCGACCATACCGAGCGGATGCTGCGCCATTTCGGCGCCCGGGTGGAGGTCGAGGCCCATGGGGCCGACGGGCGACGCATCGCGCTCCACGGCCAGCCGACGCTGCGCGGATCCGAGGTGATCGTGCCCTCCGATCCGTCCTCGGCGGCCTTTCCGATCGTGGCGGCGCTGCTCGTCCCGGGCTCCGACGTGGTGGTCGAGGGCGTGATGATGAACCCCTTGCGCGCGGGGCTGATCACGACGCTCCTCGAGATGGGCGCCGCCATCGAGCGGGTGGCCGAGCGCGAGGAGGGCGGCGAGACGGTGGCCGACCTGCGGGTGCGCGCGAGTCGGCTGGCGGGCGTCGACGTGCCCGCGGCGCGCGCGCCCGCCATGATCGACGAGTATCCCGTCCTCGCGGTCGCGGCGGCCTTCGCGGAGGGCACGACGCGCATGCGCGGCCTGCACGAGCTGCGGGTCAAGGAATCCGATCGCCTGGCCGCCGTGGCGGCGGGGCTGGCGGAGGCGGGCGTGCGCCATGCGATCGAGGGCGACGACCTCCTGGTCCATGGCGACGGGACGGCGCCTCCGGGCGGGGGCACGGTCGCGACCCATCTCGACCACCGCATCGCCATGGCCTTCCTGGTGATGGGCCTCGCGGCCCGCGACGGGATGGCGGTGGACGACGGAGCGATGATCGCCACGAGCTTTCCCACCTTCCTGCCCCTGATGCGGGGGCTCGGGGCCGTGTTCTCGGGCGAGGGCGCATGATCATCGCGATCGACGGGCCGGCCGCGTCCGGCAAGGGCACGCTGGCCAAGCGGCTCGCCGCCCATTACGGCCTGCCGCATCTCGACACGGGCCTGCTCTATCGCGGCGTCGCGCGCGCGATGCTCGACCTGGGCCTGCCGCTCGAGGATGCCGGGGCCGCCGAGCGCGTGGCCCTCGCCCTCGACATGGGGGCCCTGGCGGAGGACACGCTGCGCGGGCGGCAGATGGGCGAGGCGGCCTCGGTGGTCTCGGCCTTTCCCGGGGTGCGGGCGGCGCTCCTCGACCTGCAGCGGCGCTTCGCGGGCCAGCCCGGCGGCGCGGTGCTCGACGGGCGCGACATCGGCTCGGTGGTGTGCCCGGAGGCGCCCGCGAAGCTCTTCGTCACGGCCTCGCCGCAGGAGCGCGCGGCGCGCCGCCACCGGGAGCTCGCCGGGCGTGGCGACCCGACACCCTACGAGGCCGTGCTCGCCGACATCCTGCGCCGGGACGAGCGCGATTCCAGCCGCAGCACCGCCCCCCTGCTCGTCGCGCCGGGCGCCATGGTGCTCGACACCACGACCCTCGACCCCGACGCGGCCCTCGCGGCGGCGGTGCGGCTGGTCGAGTCGCGGCGGGGGGACTGAGGGCGAGCGGGCCGCCTCGGGACGCCGTCACCCCATCCAAGGCCCAGGAGGGCTGCGATGACGGCGCGCCCCGGGGGGCGAGCGGAACCGTATCGGGGGCGGGCGGTTCTTGTCCGAGGCCTCTGGAGGCACCCGATGCTCCGCTCCGCCGTCGCCCTCGCGTTCCTCGGCCTGGCCTGCCCGAGCTCCCCCGCGATGGCCGAAACGGAGGTGGACGTCGCTCTCGTCCTGGCGGTCGACATCTCCTATTCCATGGACGAGGACGAGCAGGTCCTCCAGCGGCAGGGCTTCATCGCGGCCTTCCGCTCTCCCCTGGTGCACGAGGCGATCAAGCGGGGGATGCTGGGCCGCATCGCCGTGACCTACGCGGAATGGGCGGGCACCTGGGACCAGCGGGTCGTGGTGCCCTGGACCGTGATCGACGGCCGCGAGGCCGCTGCCGCCTTCGCGGACCGTCTCGTGGAGGAGCCGACGCGGCGGGCCACCCGCACCTCGATCTCGGGCGCCATCGACATGGGCGTGCGCCTCCTCGAGGAGAGCGGAATCCAGGCCGGCCGGCGGGTGATCGACATCTCGGGCGACGGGCCCAACAACCAGGGCCGCCCGGTGACCGAGGCGCGCGACGGGGCGGTCGCGCGCGGGGTCACGATCAACGGCCTGCCGATCATGCTCAAGCAGCCGGGCTTCCTCGACATCGCCGATCTCGACGCGTATTTCCGCGCCTGCGTGATCGGCGGCTCGGGCGCCTTCGTGGTGCCGGCCCGGGACAAGGACCAGTTCCCCGACGCGATCAAGACCAAGATCATGCTCGAGGTCTCGGGGCTGACCCCGCCCGAGCCCCTCATCCGCCACGCCAACGCCGCGCCGCCCCCCGATTGCCGCGCCGGCGAGACGCAATGGCGGGGAAGCTCGGGAAATTGAGGTGGCCCTGGCGGCCCCGGGATGACAGTTTCGGCTGCCCGATCGTCCGGAGGCCCCATGCCGCGTCCCGTCCTCGGCCTCGTCGCCCATGACGCCAAGAAGGACGACATGGCCGGTTTCGTCGCCGCGCATGCGGGGGCGCTCGCCCGGCTCGACCTCGTGGCCACCGGCACGACGGGCGCGCGGATCATGGAGCGTTGCCCGGACCTCCAGGTGCTCCGCCTCAAGAGCGGGCCCCTGGGAGGCGACCAGCAGCTGGGGGCGATGATCGCCGAGGGGCGGCTCGACGCCCTGTTCTTCCTCGTGGACCCGCTCTCGCCTCACCCGCACGACGTGGACGTGAAGGCGCTGACCCGGCTCGCCGTGGTCTACGACATCCCCCTGGCCTTGAACCGCGCCACCGCCGAGCGGCTGATCGGGAGCCTGTGAGGGGCGGGCGGAGGTGGCGATCCCGGGAAGACTCGAACTTCAGACCTTCGGTTTAGGAAAGGTAAAATCGGGGCGTCGCTACAATCCGCTCGTGTGCTCTGTATTCCGCCGAAATCCGAGCTATCAGCAGCTGATGCTCCCGGCAGCAGGTGGTAGCCGCTTTTGAAATGGCGAGGAAATACGCTGAACGCCGTGTACTACGGCGAACGCGTCAACCTGCAACCCGCAAGGTAACCGCGGGAAACACGGGCTTCTTATCGGGGGTTGGACGCGAGACGCGGCATTCTCATGAATGACCGGTGCTCGTTGAGGCAATTGCCGACCGAATGGCTGATTGGCTGCAACGGCACTCGGGTTAATCCGGAGCCGCAGGGGCGAATGCCAGCACGCCGAGGAAGTCCCTCCGAATCCGCGACCTCGTGAAACACCCCCTGGGCGACAACCGAGGCTCGGTCTCGCGCGTAGATGATGCCATGACGACCCCTCTCCCGGTATCGCTCGCCGCCTGGCGCGAAACGCCACGTGTGCGCCCCATGAACGACGCGCCCCTGCGCGACGGAGCCTACATCCTCTGCTGGCTGCAGCAGGCCCTGCGCGGCCGTGACAGCCCGGTAATCGACGCCGCCATCCGACTCGGCAACGAGCTCCGCCTGCCGGTGCTCATCTACCATGGCCTGCGCGAGGACTACCCCTTCGCCTCCGACCGGCTGCACCGCTTCATCCTGGGCGCGAGCCGCGACGTGGCGCGCGACTGCGAGGCCCGAGGGCTCGCCTGCGTGCAGTACGTGGACCGGGCAGCAAAGCGCGAGAAGCGCCCGTACGAGTACCGCATCGTTCG
>DASPJU010000277.1:0-2740 GCA_035628475.1 Salinarimonas sp.
TGGAGGAGCCGACGCAGCCGTTGCAGGGCTGGATCTTCGGCCGGCCGTGCTCGTTGCCGATGTCCTCGTGATCGATCTGCCATCCGGGGGGCAGGCGCGCCAGCATGCGGTGCATGAGGGCGCGGGCCTTGGAGTCGAGCCCCGGGCAGCCGTTCACGCGCCGGGCGGAGCCCGCGATCACGAGCACCTTCAGGGGACGCGACGTCTCGTCGACGGGGCGGGGCTCGGGCGGGCGGGTGCCGGCCAGGTCCGACAGGCGGGCGACCAGGCGGGCGAGGTAGGGATCGCCCGCGCCGCTCGCGGCCAGCGCGTCGTGGACCATGGTGAGGTAGTCCGCGTTCGTGCCCATGGGGCCGGCGCTGCCGGCGATGCGCTCGACGCTCTCGCCCTCGTCGCGCTCCGGCCGGTAGAGGGGGCTCTCGCGATCCGTGTCGAAGACGATCACGGGGCGGGTGCCCGTGGCGAAGCGCGCCTGCGCCCAGCGCGGGACGTAGCAGGGAAAGCGCATCTCCTGCCGCCAGACCCGGGCCAGTCCCTCGCGCAGGTCCTCTCCCGCGAGATGGAAGGCGATGCCCTCGCAGGTCCCGCCGGGTTCCAGTCCCAGCGTCAGGCCGGGAGCCGGGCCGGTGCCGCGATTGACCGGATCGGCGAGGCAGAAGGAGCGGCGCAAGCCGTCCAGGACCGCGCGCTCGCGCGCCTCGTAGCGGACGGTCGCATCGGCGGCGAGCGCGCCGTAGACGAAGAGCCAGACGCCCGCGCCCGGGGCGGGGTGGTCGGCGAGGACGGCGTCGATGGAGCGCTGCAGCGCGGCCTCGTCGCGCGCCTGGACGGGAATGGCCATGGACACCTTGAGCGGCGGGATCTCCCTCCCACAACGCGCAAGACGGGGCGCAGGGCCGGTGGTGCGACGATCGGTGCCGGTTCAGGCGCGTCCGCGCGCGCTCGCGGTCGGCTTCACGCGGTGGGCCAGGAAATTGCGGATCTCGGTGACGCGCAAAGCCGGATCGATCACCTGGGCGTCGATGCCGAGGCGCCAGGCGAGGTCCACGCGGGCAGGATCGGCGTGGAGGGCCGCGAGATCCGCCACGTGGGCGGCGGCCGCCTCCAGCGTGAGGCAGAAGCCTTCCGAAACGAGCAGGTCGGGCATGCGCCCCAGGATCGCGGCGATCTCGCCTAAGGAAAACTCGGGGTGGTACTGGACGCCCCAGAACAGGCCGCCTCCATGGGCGATCTCGGCCGCCTGCACGTCCGCCATGGCGTTGCGGGCGAGCACCGTGGCGCCGTCCGGGAGGACCGCCACGGCATCGAGATGAATCGCCGGGGCCGTGAAGGCATCGGGGCGGCCGGCGAGCATGGGATGGCCGCGCCCGGCGGCGGTCACGGCGATGTCGCGGGCAAAGCCGATCTCGCGCCCGCGCGGGTTGCGGTGCACCACGCCCCCCGCCGCCGCCGTGCCGACCTGGATGCCCCAGCAGGAGCCGAAGGCGGGCGTGCCGGCGGCGTAGACGGCCCGCATCAGCTCGACCTGGCGCCGCACCGGCGGCTGGTCCTCGTAGACGTGCAGGGCCGAGCCCGTGAGCACCACGCCGTCATAGGATTCGAGGCCCGCGGGATCGGGAAGGTTGGCGCCCTCGTCGGCGGGGCAGGCGATGTCGACCGCGAGGGCGGGCTCGATCTCGGCCAGCACCGCGGCGTAGGACTCGCCCGGGGTCAGGCCCCACGAGGCGGCATGGGCCTCCCGCGACGCGCGGAGATTGCCTTCGACGACGAGGAGGCGGATGGGCATGGCGGGTCCTCACGCTTCGTGATCGGCGAGCGAGGGTGGCAGCGCCGACGCCGTCGTCAAAACCGCACCGCCCGCGCCCGCTTCACCATCGGGATCGCCTCGATGCGGGCGAGCAGCTCCGGAGAGACCGCCTCGTCCACCGCCACGAAGCAGATCGCGTCGCCGCCGGGCTTGTCGCGCCCGAGCGCGAAGGTGGCCACGTTCACGCCCGCCTCCCCCAGCACCATGCCGAACTGGCCGATGAAGCCCGGCTGGTCGGCGTTGCGGACATAGATCATATGGGGCGCGAACTCCGCGTCCACGGCGATGTCGCGGATCTCGGTCACCCGCGGCTTGCCGTCCTGGAACACGGTGCCGCCCGCGTGGCGGGGCATGTCCTCGGCGTCGACCACGATGCGGATGAAGCTCTCGTAGTCGCGCGCCGCGTTCTCGCGCCGGACCTCCTCGACCACGATGCCGCGCTCGCGCGCCACGATGGGCGCCGAGACCATGTTGACGTCCTGGAGGAAGGGCCGCAGCGCCCCGGTGACGGCGGCGGCCGTCAGCGCCTTGGTGTTCATGCCGGCCACCGCGCCCTCGTACTCGATGCGGATGCCCTTGACGGAGGCCTCGGTGAGCTGGCCGAGGAACGAGCCGAGCTTTTCCGAGAGCGCGACGAATGGCTTCAGCCGCGGCGCCTCCTCGGCCGAGATCGAGGGGAAGTTGACCGCGTTCTGGATCGCGCCCTGCAGCAGGTAGTCCGACATCTGCTCGGCGATCTGGAGCGCGACGTTCTCCTGCGCCTCGGTGGTCGCGGCGCCCAGATGCGGCGTGCACACGACGTTCGGATGCCCGAAGAGCGGATTGGACAGCGCCGGCTCCTCGGAGAACACGTCGAAGGCCGCGCCCGCGACATGGCCCGATTCGAGCGCGACGCGCAGCGCCTGTTCGTCGACGAGGCCGCCGCGTGCGCAG
>DASPJU010000278.1:0-3125 GCA_035628475.1 Salinarimonas sp.
TGCCAGCTTGCGCTTGTCGCGGGCGGTCCTTCCATCAACCAGCACATCGAGACGCTGAAAGCCTGGGACGGCGAGATATGGGCCGTCAACGGCGCCTATCGCTGGTGCAGGGACCACGGGATAGAGGCCACGCTGCTGGCGATCGACCCGCACGAGATCGTCCTGCGGTGGGCCGAGGGGGCGCACAAGGCCATCCTCGGCAATACCTGCATGCCCGAGGTGTTCGAGTTGCTGAGGGATGCCGACGTTCGGCAGTTCCGGCTCGGGATGGGCGCCATCGTCGGCATGTCCTCGACGGCGACGACGGTCCCGCACCTCGCGGCCTATGCCGGCGCCAGTCATGTGACGTTTTTCGGCTGCGAGTCCTCGTTCACGGGGGATTCCCACGCCTATCAGGCGCGGCTCAACGAGCTGATCGCCGAGGGCATGCACGCGGACAGGGACGACCACGTCGTCATCACCTGCGGCGGCAGCGACTACCTGACGGTTCCGGATTTCTACCGCCAGGCGGGTGAGCTGGCCGGCTTCATCAATGCGTTTCCCGAGTTCCTCGCCGAGGAAAGCGGCGGGCTGTTGAGAGCGATGGTCGAGAACGAGCGCCGGCATCACATCAAGTGGATCGCCGAGCCCTTCGCGAAGGGCCTGCAGCCGGTTCCGAAGCCCATGGCACAGGCGGCCGACTAGATGTGGGCCGGCGGACCACGGCGGAAGGCTCCATCCCCGCTCAAATGGTCGTTCTACGTCCCTGGAATCGACCGGCCGCAGTTCAACGTGAACGCCGAATTGGCACGCGCCAGAGGGCACAAGGAAATCCGCGATCAGGTCACGCTCAACGACAGGCCTCTCGCCATTGTCGGGGCGGGGCCTTCGGTCAAGGAACGGCTCGAGCAACTGCTGAACTGGCCCGGTGATATCTGGGCGATCAACGGCGCCTGGGACGTGCTGAGGGCCAACGGCATCAAGTCGACGTTCTTCGCCATCGATCCCCTTCCGGTCATCGCCAAGTTCGCGGTGTCCGGACCTTCCGACGCGATCCTGGCCACGCGCTGCGATCCGGCGGTGTTCGACGCGATGAAGGGTCGGGTGAGGGTCGTTGACCTGGACGATCCGACGACGAAGTTTGCGGGTGGGACCACAGCCGCAACCTGGGCGCCGTATATCGGGCTGAGGGCCGGTCACAAGCGCATCGCCTTCTTCGGCTGCGAGGGGTCGTTTCCTCCCGATGCCAGCACCCATGCCGGGTGGAGCGATGGGCTCTATGAGCTCATCGTCGTGTCCTGCGACGGAAAAGAGTTCGGCACGCAACCGTCTTTGCTGGTTCAGGCCGAGATGCTGGCGGACATGGTCGCCTGGGCGCCGCATGTGTTCGAGGACCGCTCCGGCGGCCTGCTTTCAGCCCTCATCAACGATCCAGACTACGAGGTCACCGGGGTTTGCCAGGAACTGGCGGCCCTGATGCAGCCCATCAACCCGGCCGAGCAAGCGGCCTGACAGAAGGAGCGCACGCCTATGTCTACGAACCGCTTTACGACCGATGATCCTGGGCACGACAAGGTCATCGGCCGCTTCAGCACGAGCAAGGTCGGCTTCTTCGGCGCGACCCCCATCGTCCGGCCCTCGGGCGCGGCCCAGGCAGCCATCTCGACTTCCGCCGTGACCTCGTCGAGCCCCGTGGGCTTCGTCACTGCGACGCAGGCGAGTGCGCTGCTTCAGCAGGTTGCGGAGATGCGAACCGTGCTGGTCAATCTCGGCCTGATGGCGGGCGCGTAATGTCCCAGTACCCGAAGGCGGTCTACCTCGACGGCTGGACGAACCTCGGCAGCTATCGCCGGGTCAACGACGCCGTCGAGGAAGAGATTGCCCGCGGCGAGGGATACAAGACGCTGCCGGAGTTCCCGCACCCGGACGCGAAGCCGGAGCCCGTCATGCTGCCGTCTGCGGCGAACAACGCCGCACGCGAGCAGATGGCGGAAATCAAGCCTGACCGCTTCGCCGCCGCCCGCGCCGCCAAGGCCGCGAAGCGCGGATAGCCCATGGCGATCACGACCCGCGACGAGCTGCGCACCGCGCTCAACACATGGCTGGTCCGCTCGGAATCAGCCACGCAACTGGACGAGTTCATCCAGTTGGGCGAGGCCAAGCTCAACCGCGACCTTCGCCTGATCAGCATGGAGACATCCACGCCGGTCACGGTGACGCTGTCCTCGGGTGCGAACGTCGCGGATCTGCCGACCGGCTTCATCGAACTGATCGCCCTGCGCTGGAACGACCTCGACGGGCCGGGGCCGATCCAGAAGCCCATCGACGTGGTGCGGAACGCCTACACGTCCTCCACGGGCCGCCCGGCCTATGCGGCGGTGTCCGGGTCCTGCTTCGTGTTCGAGCGCCCTGCGGATCAAGCCTACACGCTCAAGAGCACGCATCTGGCGAAATGGGCGCTCGGCACGGCCTCGTCCTCGGCCAACGCGCTGCTCACCTCGCATCCGGACGCCTATCTGTTCGCCGCTTTGGCAGCAGCGGGGATCTACACCCGCAAGAGCCCCGATGGCGTGTCTTGGCCCGAGCAGCGCGACCGGGTCATCGCCGACCTGAACGACAACGACGCCCGTTCCCGGAAGATCGGCGCGACGCTCACCGTCGATCCCGGCCTGACCGGCCGCGGCGGGTCCCGTTACGACATCAACAGGGGGTAAATCCCAATGGCAGACTTTCTCCCGCACAAGGGCGCGACGACCTCGATCTCCGCATCGGGCACGAGCGCGAACGCCAAGGTGCGGACCAACGCCGAGCCGAACCAGCCTGTGCGCGTGATGAACGCGGGAACCTCCTTCGTCTTCATCGCCACCGGCAGCGCCGGAGTGACGGCTTCCACCCTGGACATTCCGATCCCGCCGAGCCAGCCGGCCGAAATCGTTCCTCTGACCCAATCGGACACGCACATCGCCGCGGCGACGGCCGGGGCTTCCCTGACGCTCTATCTGACCCCCGGCTCGTTCATCCGCTAGGCTCATGGCCGTCATCGAGCTAGGCCCCTGGAAGCCCGATCTTCCATCGCTTGGCAATACCTGCCTCATCGCCAGGAACGTCATCCGCGGGCAGATGGGGTATCGGCAGTTCCGCAGCTT
>DASPJU010000279.1:0-5690 GCA_035628475.1 Salinarimonas sp.
CAGCTGCGCTGGGTCGAGGACGGGGAAGCGGTGGGCTACAACGGCACCTGGCGGGCGCGGGGCCGGCGCCGCCTCGCGACGCTCTCCGTCGGCTACGCGGACGGCTATCCCCGGGCCGCCAGCAGCGCCGGCGACGAGGCGCGCGGGGTCGCCATCGTGGCCGGGCGGCGCTGCCCCTTCGCGGGACGCGTCTCCATGGACCTCATCATCCTCGACGTCACCGAGGTGGCGCCCGACGCCGTGCGCCGCGGCGACCCGGCGGTGCTCATCGGCGACGGCCTCGACGTGGACGAGGTGGGCGCGCGCGCCAACACCATCGGCTACGAGATCCTGACATCCCTGGGGACACGCTTCCACCGCCGCTATGTCGGGGGGTGATTTCGAGGCCGTTTGTTCTTATTTTGTGCTGGTGTTTCGTACGTCGTGAGCGGCGGGCGTCGGCGCCCCTCTCCCCGCCATGCGGGGAGAGGGCTTCAGGCCCCCTGGCCGGGGCCTGAA
Source organism: Salinarimonas sp. (assembly GCA_035628475.1). Taxonomy (GTDB): domain Bacteria; phylum Pseudomonadota; class Alphaproteobacteria; order Rhizobiales; family Beijerinckiaceae; genus Salinarimonas_A. Next base: position 499 of record DASPJU010000279.1, read on the forward strand.
GCACGGGCGGCAGCTTGAAGGTAAGGAGGGCGCCTCAGCGCTCGTTCCATCGTTCAAACCCCTCGCCCCCGCTCACTGACATTCGCTTGCTCCGGCTGCCGTTCCGCAGCGGGAGCCCTCACCCCGACCCTCGCCCGCTCGGGGAGGGGGAAGCAGCCCTCGCGAGTTCCTCGAATGGCCAAGCACCACGCCACCTTCGTCTGCCAGTCCTGCGGGGCGGTCTACAATCGCTGGAAGGGCAAGTGCGAGGCCTGCGGCGAGTGGAACTGCGTCGTCGAGGAGACCGGGGCGGCGCATCCGGGGGCGGGCCCCGTCGCGACCCGCCCCTCGCGGGCCAAGGGGCGCGTCTTCCCGCTGGAGGGGCTGACCGGCGACGTCAAGGAGGCGCCCCGCACCCCCGCCCGCATGCCCGAGCTCGACCGGGTCACGGGTGGCGGCTTCGTGAAGGGCTCGGTCATCCTCATCGGCGGCGATCCCGGCATCGGCAAGTCGACCCTGCTGATGCAGGCCTCCGCGGCGCTCGCCAAGGGGGGCCACCGTGTCGCCTATATCTCGGGCGAGGAGGCGGTGGCGCAGGTGCGGCTTCGCGCCGAGCGGCTCGGCCTCGCCGACGCCCCCGTGGAGCTCGCGGCCGAGACGAATGTCGAGGACATCGTCGCGACCCTGAGCCAGGGCCGTCCGCCCGCGCTCGCGGTGATCGACTCGATCCAGACGATGTGGACCGAGACCGTGGAGTCCGCTCCCGGCACCGTTACGCAGGTGCGCGGCAGCGCCCAGGCGCTGATCCGCTTCGCCAAGACGAGCGGCACCGCCGTGATCCTGGTGGGCCACGTCACGAAGGACGGGCAGATCGCGGGCCCGCGCGTGGTCGAGCACATGGTGGACGCGGTCGTGTCCTTCGAGGGCGACCAGGGCCACCACTTCCGCATCCTGCGCGCGGTGAAGAACCGCTTCGGCCCCACCGACGAGATCGGCGTGTTCGAGATGTCGGACAAGGGCCTGCGCGAGGTGGCGAACCCCTCGGCCCTGTTCCTGGCGGGCCGCGACCTCGCCGCCCCCGGCACCGCGGTCTTCGCCGGCATGGAGGGCACGCGACCGCTCCTCGTCGAGATCCAGGCCCTGGTGGCCCCCTCCCCGCTCGGCACGCCCCGGCGCGCGGTGGTGGGCTGGGACTCGAACCGGCTGGCCATGGTGGTGGCGGTGCTGGAAGCCCATGCGGGCCTCAGGCTCGGCATGCACGACATCTATCTCAACGTGGCGGGCGGGCTTCGCATCACCGAGCCTGCGGCGGACCTCGCGGCCGCCGCGGCGCTGGTCTCCTCGCTCTCGGGGACGCCGCTGTCGCCGGAGGCGGTCTATTTCGGCGAGATCGGGCTGTCGGGCTCCGTGCGGCCCGTGGCCCAGGCCGGGGCGCGCCTGAAGGAGGCCGCCAAGCTCGGCTTCTCTCGCGCCGTCATGCCCGCCGCCCGGGACAAGGCGGAGGTCGCGGGCCTCGAGGCGGGCGCGCTCGGCCACATCGCCGACATGGTGGCGAGCATCGCGGCCGGCGGCGGGCGACGGCGCGCGGTGGCGGGACGGCGGGGGGAGTAGCGCCGCCGGTCCGGGGCCGGCCGAAGGTCTGCGCCCTGCACGACGACGACCCGCGCCGGGGTCCGTTAACCCCCCTGGTGACGCGGCGCCCCTCCCGCGCTATACGTCCCGCGCGGCAAGCGAACGCCGCCAAGCTCGCTCACCCTCGGACCCCCATGCCCGTCTCGGTTCTCGATCTCGCCGTCATCGGCATCGTGCTCATCTCGGCCCTGCTCGCGGCGGTGCGCGGCTTCACCCGCGAGGTGCTGGCGATCGCGGCCTGGGGCGCGGCGGCCGCGGCGGCCTGGGTCCTGCACCCGCAGGTGCTCCCGCTCGCGCAGCAATATATCGGCAGCAAGACCGTGGCGCTGGTGGCGGCCATCGGCGGCATCTTCATCCTCACGCTGATCGTCGTCTCGATCATCACGGTGAAGATCTCCGACCTCATCCTCGATTCGCGCATCGGCGCCCTCGACCGGACCTTGGGCTTCGGCTTCGGCGCGGCCCGGGGCTTCCTGATCTGCGTGGTGGGCTGGGTGTTCCTGGCCTGGCTCGTCCAGGGCAAGATGCCGGAATGGGCCTCGAGCGCCCGCACCCGGCCGGTGCTGGAGAACTCGGGCAACTCGCTCATCGCGGTGCTGCCGGACGACCCGGAGGGCCTGCTGCGCGGGCTGCGCAAGCCCAAGAACGAGGGCGACCCGGCCGAGCCGAGCGAGGAGCCCAGGCCGACCCAGCCGCAGCAGCGGCGAACCGACGCGCCCCTCCAGCGCGGCCAGGCGCCGGCGAGGTAAGCAGAAGGCCCGATTGGCCTCGTGCCGGCGGGCCCCCAACTCGATCGTGACGCGCGCCGCGACCGGACGCGCCGGGATAGCCCATGACCCATCGCTCCGACACCTGGTCCGACCCCCTCGACCTGGACGGCGACACGTTGCGCGAGGAGTGCGGCGTCTTCGGCATCTTCGGGCATCCCGACGCGGCCGCCATCACGGCGCTGGGGCTGCACGCGCTCCAGCATCGCGGGCAGGAGGCGGCGGGCATCGTCACCTTCGACGGCGCGCGCTTCCACTCGGAGCGCAAGCTGGGGCTCGTGGGCGATTCCTTCTCGGACCGCGCGACGATCGAGCGCCTCGAGGGCACCGCCGCGGTGGGCCACGTGCGCTACTCGACCACCGGCGAGACCGTGCTGCGCAACGTGCAGCCCCTCTTCGCCGAGCTGGACGCCGGCGGCTTCGCGGTCGCCCATAACGGCAACCTGACAAACGGCCTGACCCTTCGCCGCGATCTCATCCGCGACGGCGCGATCTGCCAGTCCACCACCGACACCGAGGCGATCGTCCATCTTGTGGCGCGCTCGCGCAAGGCGGGCGTGGTGGAGCGCTTCGTCGACGCGATCCGCCGCATCGAGGGCGCGTACGCGCTGGTCGCGCTGACCAACAAGAAGCTCATCGGCGCGCGCGATCCCCACGGCATCCGCCCCCTGGTGCTGGGCGAGCTCGACGGGCGCTACATCCTCGCGTCCGAGACCTGCGCCCTCGACATCATCGGCGCCCGCTTCGTCCGCGACGTGGAGAACGGCGAGGTGGTGGTGATCTCCGAGGACGGCGTCCGCTCCCTGCGCTTCGCGCCGGAGCAGCCGCCGCGCCCCTGCGTGTTCGAGTACATCTACTTCGCCAGGCCCGACTCGGTGGTGAACGGGCGCTCGGTCTACGCGGCCCGCAAGGCCTTCGGGGCGGAGCTCGCCCGCGAGGCGCCGGCGGAGGCCGACGTGGTCGTGCCGGTCCCCGATTCGGGCGTGCCGGCGGCGATCGGCTTCGCCCAGGCCTGCGGCGTCCCCTACGAGCTCGGCATCATCCGCAACCATTATGTCGGCCGCACCTTCATCCAGCCGACCCAATCCGTGCGCGAGCTGGGCGTTCGCCTGAAGCACTCGGCGAACCGCTCGGTGGTCGAGGGCAAGCGCATCGTGCTTGTCGACGACAGCCTCGTGCGCGGCACCACCTCGGTGAAGATCGTGCGCATGATGCGCGAGGCCGGCGCCCGCGAGGTTCATTTCCGCATCGCCAGCCCCCCCATCACCCATCCCGACTTCTACGGGATCGACACGCCCGAGCGGGAGAAGCTGCTCGCCGCCACCCACGATCTCGAGGGCATGCGGGCCTATATCGGGGCGGATTCGCTCGCCTTCCTGTCGGTCGAGGGGCTCTACCGGGGCCTCGGGTGCGAACGGCGCGATCCGCTGCGCCCGCAATTCACCGACCACTGCTTCACGGGCGACTACCCGACGCCGCTCACCGACCTCACGGTCGCGACGCCGCGCAAGCTCGCCCTTCTCGCCGAGGCCGACTGACCCATGACCGACGCGCCGCTCGCCAACCGCCTCGCCGTCGTCACCGGCGCCTCCCGCGGCATCGGCCGCGCCGCCGCGTTGGCGCTTGCCGGCGCGGGCGCGCACGTGGTCGCGCTGGCGCGCACGCAAGGGGCGCTCGAAGAGCTCGACGACGAGATCCGGCGCGCGGGCGGCGCCGCGACCCTCGTGCCCGTGGACCTGAAGGACTACGACGCCCTCGACCGCCTCGGCGCCGCGCTTCACGAGCGCTGGGGTCGCCTCGACATCCTGGTGGCCAATGCGGGGCTCTTGGGCGAGCTCGCCCCCCTGAGCCACGTCGACCAGGGGGTCTGGGACGCCGTCATGGCCGTGAACGTGACGGCGAACTGGCGCCTCGTGCGCTCCCTCGACCCGCTGCTGCGGGCCTCCGACGCGGGCCGCGCGATCTTCCTGTCCTCCGGCGCCGCCCATAAATGCACCGCCTATTGGGGGCCCTACTCGGTCTCCAAGGCGGCGCTCGAGGCGCTCGCCCGCACCTATGCCAACGAGACCCTGCAGACCCCCGTGCGGGTCATGATGGTCAATCCGGGGCCCCTGCGCACCGCCATGCGCCGCGCCGCCATGCCGGGCGAGGACCCGCTGACCCTGCGCACGCCGGAGGAGCTGGCGTCGCACCTCGTGCGCCTGGCGTCCCCCGCCTGGACCGAGACGGGCAAGATCTACGACTTCCCCACCGACCGGGTGCTCGCGCCGCAGATGCCGGGGTGACGCGCCGGTCCCCCCTCTCCCGGATGGGAGAGGGGGGATCAGAACCGATCCGCCCGGTACGGCGCCGGGTCCGTGAAGGGCGCTTCCCCCGTCATCATCTCGGCGAGCAGCCGCCCCGTCACCGGCCCCAGGGTGAAGCCATGGTGGTTGTGGCCGAAGGCGAACCACAGGCCCCTGTGGCGGGGCGCCGGGCCGATCACGGGGCGCATGTCGGGCAGGCACGGGCGCCGGCCCATCCAGGGCTCCGGGTCGACGCGCTCGCCGAGCGGGAAGATCTCGCGGGCGAGCGGCTCGGTGCGGTCGACCTGGACCGGCGTCGGGGGCGCGTCGCGGTCGGCGAACTCGGCGCCCGTGGTGAGGCGGATGCCCCGCGACATCGGCGCGAGCACGAAGCCGCCGTCCGTGTCGAGGACCGGGTGGTTGAGGACCGCGTTGCCCGACGCCCGATAATGCATGTGATAGCCGCGCTTGACCGCGAGCGGGAGCCGGTAGCCCAGCGGGCGGAACACGTCGTCGGCCCAGGGGCCGA
>DASPJU010000280.1:0-3343 GCA_035628475.1 Salinarimonas sp.
TACGAGCCACACAAAGCGGGAATCACGCTGCGCTTCGTCCACAAGAGCTTCCCGGAGGCCAAGCTGGGAGAGCTGGTCGAGCAGGTCGAATGCAACTGGACCGAGAAGGTCCAATCCAGCGTTAAGCGCCCGGAGGAAGCATGACGCCAGAGGACAGGGATCTGGTTATCCATTGGCTTGAGTTCGCCTTCGTCAAGGCGGAGACGACCGAGGACGCCTTCGAGATTGACGAGCTGCTGTCGCGGCTCAGAACAAACGAAAAATGAAGAGGTGCCCGAAATGCTGGTGGCACGACGAGTGGGAGCTTGTCTTGGATACGTGGGTCTGCCTTGTGTGCGGGTGGTCCCCGCTGGTGGAGAAGGACCACTACTTACACGAGCTTTGGGCCTCGGGTGAGTTCCAGGAAAAGGCAGAATAACTGACATGCGTAAGCCCGTGAAGCCCTGCCAGTGCACCCATGGGAAGTGCTGGCACGAGAAGAAGCTCCTCAGGTGCCTCTTCATCGACAGGTACACCAAAGAGCGGTGTGGTTGTGGGTACTGGGTGCCTAGGGCAGAGAAGGTGTAGACGATGACCGTGTGGAACGACGAAGAGCTGCGGAAGATCCGGTATCCCGTCTACGACGAGCTGACGGAGAAGCTCGCCCGCTGGCTGCTGGAGCAGCGGGAGATCACCAGAAGGACGCAACTTCAGTTGGGTGAAGCGACGTCCCTCCTCCGCCGCCTCTACGAGCTTCAGCAGAACGAGGAGGCCACCAACGGTAGCCACCCGGAATTCTGCGACTGCATGTGGTGCCACAACTGGGCGGCGGTGCGGGTCTTCCTGAATCCTGGGAGCGTGGAAGCCTGATTATGTGGCTACGACTCGCTGGCCTGTTCTTCAGCCTCTACCGCTTTTGCCTTCGCCGTGCGGGGCCAAGCGGGTACGTTGAGCTGGACAAGGTGATTGAGACCCTGAAGAGGTGAAGCGTGACTATTGAGGCGAAGATAATGGATGCCGTTCAGCTTGCCGCCCGCAGGATGGCGCTGGCGGTGTCCGAAAATATCTATCGCGACATGGACCCGTGGAATACCGAGTGGCAGCAGGCCGTCAGGGTTGCCATGCGCTACCGCCGCAAGAAGGCCCGCAAGTTCTTTCAGCTCTGGTTGGACGAGCTTGAGGAGAATCGGCTTGACCGGATCGACCTGGACGGATTGCGCCAGGTGTACCCCTCGTCCACCACGAAATACAGCGTTTGAGGATTGTATGACCGATTGGCTATCAAGCCTACCGCCTGGCGAGCCAGCCCCCAAGGAGTTCACCTTGGAGGAACTGAAGCGCCTGAAGGAACAGGTGACGACGGGGGCGGCGTTCCCGCTTCCCCCCTGTAAGGTGTGCAAGAAGCTGATTGGGGAGATCTTAGTTCCGGGAGACGGCTTCTACTGCCGCTGGCATAAGCCAGGGGATGTAGAAGTCATCGAATAGGCATCCGGAGCTCGCCGGCCGACGCCCTCGAGAGGGCGCCGTCTGGCGCGTTCCCGCGCCCGCCGCTGGATGACGGCGTAAATCGACGGAGAGAGGTTTAGATGGAGGTTGGAGAGAGGTAAGAGGCGTACCTGGACGGGCATCATCAAGGACTGCCCGCCTTCCGCGAACCAGCTCCTTCGGACGCACTACCGGGATCGCAAGGCCCTCGCTGAGCGCTGGTATCTCGAGCTCTACGCGGCCTTCGCCCATGATCGCCCCACGAAAGCGATCGGCAAGCGCCGTGTCGCGGTCACCGTCACCTCGACGCGCGAGCGCGACCACGCGAACCTCTGGCTTGGCGTGGACAAGCTCATCTTCGACAACCTCACGCGCCTCGGCTGGCTCGTAGACGACAACCCCACGTACCTCGACGCCGAGGTGAAAGGCGAGACGGGCGACCGCTCAACCTCCATCACGATCGAGGAGGGGGTATGAGCATTCCTACCCTCTACGGCGGATGCCTCTTCCGCTCCAGACTCGAAGCGAATTGGGCGGCTTTCTTTGACCTTCTTGGGATCCGGTGGAACTACGAGCCGCCCGAGCTGCGCGCCCATGGGGCGAAGGGGCACATCCCGGACTTCTCGATCCTTCTGCCGGCTGGGCGAATCCTGGCGTCCATCAAGCCGCTTCACTCCTTCCAGGAACTCGAGGAATTCGGCCGAGAGAAACTCGAATTCGTTGACTGGGATGGGGAGTGGGTGGCGCTCGGGGCCGCGGCGCCTGTCCCAGACAGCGAGGACGGAAACTGCGCGATCGGGCTTGTCTCCCAGCGCACGGGGCCCGATCGCTCGGCCGCCGACTGGGGCCGCGCGTGGCTCGGGACGTGTCCCAACCCGCACGTGAGCCACCATTTCAGCCTGCAGCACGACCACGGGGACCGCAAGTGCCTCTCCTGCGGGTGGAACCCGGGGGCTCTGAATACGTGGTCGGGTCGAATGGACGCCCGCAACGGAATCGAAACGCTCTGGCGCGCGGCGTCAAACGCGGTCATGTGGCGCCGGCCCATGCTGGGGCGCCCGATCAACCCCTTCGCGGACAGGCTCCCTGGGCCGATCTGGGACAGCCAGGGGCGCCCGCGCTGGGACCTCATGTAGGGGACGGGGGGAGAACGTGGACGACTTCTATCGCCAACAAGCCGAAGCCTTCGCGGAGTTCCTTCTGACGCTTCCGAAAGCGCGGAGGCGGATCGGACAGCGCGTATCCGGGCGCTGCCCGCTCCCTGAGCACGAGGACAAGCACCCCTCTTTCGGGTACGACATCGAGGGGGACATGTGGGCGTGCTCCTGCGGAGCCGGGAAGGGGTCCGAGCTCCGGGAGCGCCTGGGGTTCCGCTATGAACGTCCCCCCCACGCGCTGGGGAACGGAGGGAAGGGCGAGCGCGTCTTGGTCTCCCGCCACGTCTACCACGACGAGAAGGGGAAGCCGCTCTTCCGGGTGAACAAGTACAGCCCGAAGAAGCCCTTCGGCTTCGATCAGGAACGCTGGGACGAGGCGGGGCAGCGCTGGACCAAAGAGCCGAAGGCGCCGGGCGGGAAGACGCTCGACGGCGTTCGGCGCGTCCTCTACCGCCTCCCAGAGATCCTCGCTTCGACCGGGCCCGTCATCGTGGTGGAGGGGGAAAAGGACGCGGACGCGGGGTGGGAGCTCGGGTACCCGTCCACGACCAACCCTCACGGCGCCGGCCACTGGCGGGACGAATACGCCCTCACGCTCACGGGGCGCGAAGTGATCCTGATCGCGGACAACGACGATATCGGGAAGGCCCACGCGGAGAAGGTGGAAGCGAGCCTGAAGCGTAGCGGCGCCGACGTGCGGCGCCTGGATCTCGGAGGGGCGA
>DASPJU010000281.1:0-4834 GCA_035628475.1 Salinarimonas sp.
GCCTCGTCGCGCTCGCCTGCACCGGCTGCATCAGCGCCACGGACAGGGGGCCCTCCGTGGTGCTGCTCGACGCCCGCACCGGGCCGGACACCGCCGTGATGCAGCAGCGCGAGCGCGTGGTGGCGCGGCGCCAGGCGGTGATCTCGGTTCGCAACTGACGGCCCGCGCCCGCCTCGCCAGCCTTGACGGTGGGGCGGATTTCGTGGTCTCTAGAACAAATGCAGAACATCGTCATCGTTCAGGGATCCGAGGCCATGCGGGAGGGGCGCGACGAGCGCGCGCGCCGGGCGGGCGTGCGCGAGGAGCGGCTGCGGGCGACCGCCGGGTTGACCCCGCCGCCGCCCTTGAGCGCCTGGCGCGGGCGCTCGGGCCGGCGCTACGTGGTGGGGGTGCAGGCCCTGGCCGAGGCCGAGATCCGCGAGGTCCGGGAGGCGGTGATCATCGCGGTGCGCCGCGAGGGCGACGGCACGGCGCGGGTGGTCGACGTCACGGCCGCGGGCGCCCTGCCCCGCGAGCGCCTGGCCGCGGCCTGGATCCGCGCCGTGCAGGCCTGCGGCGCCACCGAGATGCATGTCCACCGCCTCGCCCAGGACGAAGCCGAGCGCCTGGCGGTGATCGCCGACCTTCAGAACGGCGATTGAGCGGGCGCTCCGCTTGACGGATCGGCGGGTACGGAAGGCGGGCCGGGCGCGCTCCGGCTGCCCCGGAGCTGCGCCTCGCCCGTTGCCATGAGGTCCGTCGCTGCGAGCCGACGGGGAAGCGGAGGCCGCGCCCGCATCGGCGTTGCCGTGACAGGCCCCGGGGCGAGACGGGATCGGGGGCGGCGCCGTGAACGCGAAAAGGCCGGCGGTCGCCCGCCGGCCTTTCATCCATTCGCCGAGCTGGCGGATCAGAACTTGCGGATGAGCGGGCGCTCCTCGACCGCCGCCACCGCGGGGGCGTCCCAGCGATAGGTGAGGCCGACGGCGAGCACGTCGACGGACGGCTTGGCGACGCCCTCGTAGCTCACGTTCGAGAAGGACGGGTGGCCCGGCAGGAGGGCGACCGGAGCCTCCTTGATGAAGTAGTGGGCATAGGAGAGATCGATCGTCAGGCGGTCGCTCCAGCGATAGCCCACGCCGACCGAGGCGCCGAGGCGGTCGTTGTCGGAGATGCGGGTGGTGCGCACCCGGTCGGTGACCGCGGACTTCTCGTAGGACACGCCCGCCCGGAGCGTCAGGAACGGGTTCCAGGCATATTCGAGGCCGGCCGAGAAATAGTGCGCGTCAGAGTACTCGAAATTCAGCGAGGTGAGCTGGGTGCCGAGCGCCGTGTTGATCACGGGGATGCGGCTGAACCGGCTCCAGTTGGTCCACTCGTAGCCCAGATGCACCTGCAGGGCCGGGGTGATCCGCTGCGAGAAGCCGATCATGACCGACTCGGGCAGCTCCAGCTTGGCGCGGATCGGGATGTCGACGCCCGTCCCGAGCTGCGTGGGCGAGGTGAAGTCGCCCTCGAGGTCGTGGCGCATGATCGAGCGGTAGCCGATGCCGAACGAGCCGCCGGCCCAGGGGGTGATCGTGGCGCCCAGGCGGTAGCCGAAATTGACGTTGTCGCCCTCGAGGATGGAGCTCGGCGCGTTCGGCGAGACCGCCGTCACGAGGGCCGGCAGCCCGGCCTGGCCGAAGAAGGGCGAGGCCTGCTTCAGGTTGACCTTGAAGTACTGGATCTGCGCGGCCGCGCCGATCGAGAGCCAGTCGGTGACCTGGTAGGCGATCGAGGGCGAGGCGTTGTAGGAGCGCACCTTCGAGGAGCGGCCGTAGATCTGGCCCGCCGAGTTGAAGTTCTCGGACTTGGAGCGCAGGCCCCAGGGCGCGCCCGTGGCGAGGCCGAGCCAGAGGCGGTCGCCGATCTGGAAGGCGGAGTAGGAGCTCGGGATCAACGCGGCGTCGCCGCCGATCTCGCCGACCTCGCCCTGCTGCGGGTTCAGCGCCACGGGGAAGGCGCCCGAATAGAGCCGGCTCGGCGCGTCGATGCTGTAGGAGGCCTGCGGATAGATGAGCGCGGCGTTCCAGTTGCTCTGGCGGCCCGGGAACATGGTCAGCGTCGCCGGGTTCCAGCCGATGGAGGCGAGGCCGATGCCGCCCGACGCGCCGCCCGCGAATTGCAGGCCGACGCCCTCGGCGCCCTGGCCGGAACGGATGTAGAAGGAGCTCGCCTGCGCGGCGCCGGCGGCGACGAGGGCCGCGGCCGAGACGGTGGCGGCGGCGATCATGCGACGGATGGAAGTCATCCCGTTCCTGCCCTTTTGTCGTTCTTGTGCGAAGAGATATTGCCGAGCGGCAATCATGGCATGCACTGTGCACGTGCCCCCGTTGCGCCGCAATCCTGCCGCCCGGGCGCCTCGCCCCGGCAGGAGCGCACAGTCTTGGCCGGAGTGCCGGCCGGAACGACTTTCGACTACGATCGCGGGACAAGCACACGACAGTCCTCCGGCATCTATCTCCGGACGCCGCCATGATGTTGGGATGTATCGCGCCGCCCGCGGGGACCCGCCGCGGCCGGCGCCTGCCTCCATTTTGATCGCCCGGCGTGGCAAAGCCGCAACATCGGATCGCGCTCCCCGCTTGCCAAGCGGACCCCCACGCCGCCACAGTGCGCCCAATCAAGGGAGGATCAGGCATGAAGCTCGTGCGTTTCGGGGCGGCCGGCGAGGAGAAGCCGGGGGCGATCGACGGGGATGGTCGGGTGCGCGACCTGTCGGGACTGGTCGCCGACATCTCGGGGCCGGTGCTCGGGCGCCGCATGCTCGACGAGCTGCGCCGCGCCGATCTCGCCTCGCTGCCGCTGGCGCCCGAGGGAGCCCGGCTCGGTCCCTGCGTGGGGGACGTGGGCAACTTCGTCGCCGTGGGGCTCAACTTTGCCGACCATGCCGCCGAGACGGGCGCGCCGATCCCGGCCGAGCCGATCCTGTTCAACAAGGCGCCGTCCTGCATCGTCGGGCCCAACGACACGGTCGTGATCCCGAAATCCTCCCGCAAGACGGACTGGGAGGTGGAGCTCGCCATCGTTATCGGCGACCGGGCGACCTACGTGCACGCCAACGAGGCGCTCGACTACGTGGCGGGCTTCTGCGTCTGCCACGACGTGTCGGAGCGCGAGTTCCAGCTCGAGCGCGGCGGCACCTGGTCCAAGGGCAAGGGCTGCCCCACCTTCGGACCCCTGGGGCCCTGGCTCGTGACCCCGGACGAGATCGCGGACGTGCAGGCCCTCGGCATGTGGCTCACCGTCAACGGCGAGACCATGCAGAAGGGCTCGACCAAGACCATGATCTTCAACTGCGCCCAGCTCGTCTCCTACATCTCGCACTTCATGATCCTGGAGCCGGGCGACGTCATCACCACGGGCACGCCCCCCGGCGTCGGCATGGCCCTCAAGCCCCCGCGCTTCCTGCAGCCCGGCGACGTCGTGGCGCTGGGCATCGACGGCCTGGGCGAGCAGCGCCAGACGGTGGCGGCCTTCGACGAGTGGACCGCGAAGGTATCCCGGGGCGAGCCGACGAATCCGTGAGCGACCTCCCCTCTCCCCTGGGGAGAGGTCCGCGCGACGCGCCTGGGGGTGAGGGCGGCCCGCTCCACTCCCGCCGACCCCCACGATCCTGGTCCTGAGAGCCTGACCGACGGTTCAGATCGGGGTTGCTCTCCGGCCCATACGTCCGTCCAGGATGGGCTTACGGGGCGAGGATGTGGGGGCGCTCAGCCGGCTCGGAGGTGCCCCCGCCGCTTCCAGGCACCCGGGCCCCTCACGCTTCGGTCATCGATCGGGTCGTGGGGATTCGCGAGAGGGGAGCCCGGCTCACCGGGCCAGCATGAGCCGGATGTTCTGCACGGCGGCTCCCGAGGCGCCCTTGCCGAGATTGTCGAGACGGGCGACCAGCAGGGCCTGCGTTCCGCCCTCGCCCGAGAACACCCGCAGCTCCAGGAGGTCCGTGTCGTTGAGGGCCTCGGGCTCGATGCGCTCGACGCGCCGGCCGTCGGTGGAGGTCGGCACCACCCGGACGTTGCCCCCGCTCGCGTAGCGCGCCGCGAGCGCGGCCTCGCAATCGGCGGGGCTGGGGCGGCCGGGCAGCGTGTCGAGATGCAGGGGAACGCTCACCAGCATGCCCTGGCGGAAATTGCCGACCGAGGGCACGAAGATGGGCTTGCGCGCGAGCCGGCCATAGGCCTGCAGTTCCGGCAGGTGCTTGTGGGCGAGGCCTAGGCCGTAGAGCTCGAAGGCGGGAGCGCGGCCCGCCTCGTAGGCCTCGATCATGGATTTCCCGCCGCCGCTATAGCCCGACACGGCGTTGACCGTGACGGGGAAGTCGGCCGGCAGGATCCCCGCGTCGACCAGGGGGCGAATGAGCGCGATGGCGCCCGTCGGATAGCAGCCCGGATTGGCGACGCGGGCCGCGCCGCGCACGGCCTCGGCCTGCTCGGGGGAGAGCTCGGGAAAGCCGTAGGTCCAGCCCGGCGCGACCCGGAAGGCGGTGCTGGCGTCGAGGATCCGGGGCGCATGGTCGCCCAGCTCGTCGGCGAAGCGCACGGCCTCCCGGGCGGCCTCGTCGGGCAGGCACAGGACCACGAGGTCGACCTCGGCCATCAGCGCCTTGCGGGCCTGAGGGTCCTTGCGCCGGTCGGGATCGATGGAGCGGATCTCGACGCCCGCCACGTCCCGGACGCGCTCGCGGATGCCCAGGCCCGTGGTGCCGGCTTCGCCGTCGATGAAGATCGTCGCGGGGCGGGTGGTGACGGTCTGGTCCATGGAGGGCTCCTGGGGATCGGAGGCGTCGGGCAACAAAAAAGCCGCGCTCGGG
>DASPJU010000282.1:0-4184 GCA_035628475.1 Salinarimonas sp.
CATTCGTCGCAGATGAAAACCGTGGGCCCCGCGATCAGCTTGCGGACCTCATGCTGGCTCTTGCCGCAGAACGAGCAGTACAGCGTGCTCTTCGAGTCGTTGCCGCCAGCTTTGCTCATACGTCTTCTCCGATGCGGCGCGGGCGGCTGACGGCCGGCGCGCCGGTATGAAGGATAAGGCCCCGCGTCTTAACGAACGCTAGCGGTGCCGGTGACAAGAACGCCACCGAGGCCCTGGTTCCCGAATCCCGATGTGATCACGCACGGGCCCCCGGATCAATAGGGGGTGACCCGAAAGCCAAAGAGCCGCACGGGTGCGGCTCTCGGGATGGTGATCGGGTCGGAGGCAGCAGGCGCCGTCACGCCGGCGCCGTCTCCGGCCGCTTCGTCAGCACGTCGTCGACGAGGCCGAACTCCTTGGCCTGGTCGGCGGTCATGAAGTAGTCGCGCTCGAGTGCCTGCTCGATCGCCGTGTATTCCTTGCCCGTGTGCTTCACGTAGATCTCGTTGAGGCGGCGCTTGAGCGCCTCGATCTCGCGGGCATGGATCAGGATGTCGGTGGCCTGGCCCTGGAAGCCGCCGGACGGCTGGTGGACCATGACCCGCGCGTTGGAGAGCGCGAAGCGGTGGCCCGGCTCGCCGGCGCAGAGCAGGAGCGAGCCCATCGAGGCCGCCTGGCCGACGCAGAGCGTCGCCACGGGGCACCGGATGAACTGCATCGTGTCGTAGATCGAGAGCCCCGAGGTCACCACGCCGCCGGGCGAGTTGATGTAGAAGGAGATCTCCTTCTTGGGGTTCTCGGCCTCCAGATGGAGGAGCTGGGCCACGATGAGCGAGGCCGAGTAGTCCTCGACCGGGCCGGTGAGGAAGATGATGCGCTCGCGCAGCAGGCGGGAGTAGATGTCGAACGCGCGCTCGCCGCGGTTCGACTGCTCCACCACCATCGGCACGAGATTGTTGTAGACCGCGACCGGATCTCTCATCGGGAGCTCTCGCTTGGAACGGGCCGGACGGCCCTGGGGGACGACGGGACGCGCGTGAGGGGCGGACGCCGCTCGCGCGACGTCACGCGGCCGCCTTGTCGGCCTCGTCCTCGTCGCGCAGGAGCTCTTCCTTGGAGACGGGCGTCTCCTCGACCTTCACCTGGGACAGGATATGGTCGACGACCTTCTCCTCGAAAAGGGGCGCCCGGATCTGGGCCAGGGCCTGGGGATTGCTGCGGTAATATTCCCAGACCTCCTTCTCCTGGCCCGGATATTCGCGCACGCGGGCGATGAGGGCCTGCGTCACCTCGTCGTCGGCGACCTTCACCTCCGCGGTCTCGCCGATCTGCGCCAGGACGAGGCCGAGGCGCACGCGGCGCTCGGCGATGCGGCGATACTCGGCGCTCGCCTCCTCCTCCGTGGTGCCCTCGTCCGCGAAGCTGCGGTTGTTGTTCTTCAGGTCCGCCTGGACCTGCGACCACACGGCGGCGAATTCCTGCTCCACGAGGGAGGGCGGCAGCTCGAAGCCGTACTTGGCGTCGAGCGCGTCGAGAAGCTCCTTCTTGAGCTTGCGGCGCGACTGGGCGTCGAGATCCTTCTGCAGGGCGCCGCGGATGGCGTCCTTGAGGGCGTCGAGCGACTCCATGCCGAAGCCCTTGGCGAGCTCGTCGTCGATCGTGAGCTCGCCGGGCTGGAGCACGTCCTTGGCCGTGACCTCGAAGCGGGCCGCCTTGCCGGCGAGATGCTCGGCCATGTAGTTCTCGGGGAAGGTCACGTCGACCGTGCGGCTCTCGCCCTTCTTGATCCCGGCGAGCTGGTCCTCGAAGCCGGGAATAAAGGTGTTGGAGCCGAGCTCGACCTGAATGTCGGTGCCCGAGCCGCCCGGGAAGGCCTCGCCGTCGATCGTGCCGGTGAAGTCGACGGAGACGCGGTCGCCGGTCTCGGCCGTCGCGTCGTCGCCCTTCGACACCCAGGAGGCGTTCTGCTTCGCCATGCGGGTCAGGGTCTCGTTGACGTCCTCGTCGGACGCCGATGCGACCCGCTTGGTCAGCGAGACGTCGGAGATGTCGGCGAGCTCGAAGGCGGGGAGCACCTCGAGGGCGACCGTGAAGGAGAAGTCGCCCTTCGCCTCCAGGGCCGCCGCGACCTCCTCCTGATCCTCCGAGAACTTCACCTCGGGCTCGTTGGCGAGCTTGAGGCCGTTCTCGTCGACGATCTTGCGGTTGGCTTCCGTCACCGCGTTCTGGACCACCTCGGCCATCACCGAGCGCCCGTAGAGGCGGCGCAGGTGGGCGACCGGCACCTTGCCCGGGCGGAAGCCGTTGATCTTCACCCGCCCCTTGAGCGTGTCCAGCTCGCCGGAGAGCCGCTGCTCCAGCTCGGCGGCCGGGAGCACGACCCGGAACTCGCGCTTGAGGCCCTGCGACAGCGTTTCGGTCACCTGCATCGTCGTCAATCCGTTCCTGCTCGACACCTTGGAGGACGGTCGCGACGACCGGCGGTCGATCCCCGACAGGGCGGGAACCGAGGGATGCCGACCGGAACCGTCCGGAAGACCAACCCGAGGCGGATTGGTGCGGGCGGAGGGACTTGAACCCACACGACTTGCGTCACTGGAACCTAAATCCAGCGCGTCTACCAGTTCCGCCACGCCCGCTCGCGGGGCGGCGTGCCGCCCCTGCCTCCGGGAAGCGGCTCTATAGCATGCCGCGCCGGGCGTGCAGCAAAAAAGTTCGAGGCCTCGCGACACCGTCGGACGGGAGGTTTCCGGCCGGGTCGTCGGGGGGCCTCACGCCTCCCGAAGCAGCGTGAGGATCAGAACGCCGATGAAGACGCCGCCGACCGTCAGCGCGACGAGACCGGGCGAGGCGCCGCTGCGGCTCATGAAGGCGAAGACGAGGGTCAGGATCGCGAGCAGCATCGAGACACGAAACATGGTCCGCTCCTTCAGCCCGGCTCGGCCGCCGTGCCGTTTCGGGACAGCGTCGCCCCGTTCCGGAACAGGCCCGCCGCCCTGGGGAGCGCTGCGCAATCCCCGTGCCTCGCAACCTTCCTGAACCGCGGGCGTTCGTGCATGATCCCGCCCCGCCGCCTCGCTCGATCCTCCCATGACCCGCACCCCTCCCCTGCTCGCGACCCGTCGCGCCATCTGCCTCGGCCTCGCGGGCACGGCGTCCGGGCTCGGTGCCCGGCAGGCCCCCGCCGAGGAGGGCTGGACGACGCTGGTCGCCGGCCGGCGCGCGGTGCGGCTGCGCCCGGATGCCGGCCAGGCCGCCGACCTGTGGACCTTCGGCGAGAGTGCGCCCGGCCCGACCGTGCGGGTGCGGGCCGGTGCGCCGTTGCGCCTTCGCTTCGAGAACCGCACCGACCGACCCCTCTCCTTCCACGTCTACGGCCTGCGCGGCCCCAACCCGCTCGACGGCGTCGGCGGTCTCACGGGAGCCCCGACGCCGCCGGGCGGCTCCGGCACCCTGGAGATGGCCTCGCCCCCGCCGGGCACCTACCTGATCCGACCGATCGTCCCGGGCGGCTCGGCCGAGCCCGCGGAGCGGGGCCTCTCGGCGCTGCTCGTGATCGAGGAGCGCCGGCCGCCAGCGGTCGATCGCGAGGTTGAGCTCCTGGTCGACGACTGGCGTCTGGCGCCCGACGGCGCGCTCGCGCCTTTCGGCGACGTCGTCGAGGCTGCGACGCTCGGCCGGCTGGGCAACTGGCTGACGGCCGGCGGCGAGCCTCTGCCCCGCCGCATCGAGGCGGCGCCGGGCGCCCGTCTGCGGCTGCGCCTCGCCAACGCGTCGAACGCCCGGGTGATGCCCATCCGCTTCGAGGGCCTCAAGGCCTACGTGGCCGCGATCGACAGCGTGCCGACCGATACCTTCGAGCCCCTGCGCGCCACCCTCCCCTTCCCGCCCGGGCGCCGCTACGACCTCATCGTCGAGGTCCCCGAAACCGGCACCGGAACGCTGCTCGCCGCGATTGGCCCCGGCGTGCCCATCGCGGTCGTCGCCGCGACGGGCGCCAAGGCCGGCGGCGCGCCGGGGGCTCCTGCCGGGATCGCGGAGCGCCCGAGCCTGCCCCCCGAGATCCGCCTGCAGAACGCCGCGCGGCGGGACCTCGCCCTTGGCGGGGGAGCGCGGCGGACCCCCGAGGGCGCGCGCTACGACGGCGATCCGGCGCGGATCTGGACCGTGAACGGCACGGCCGG
>DASPJU010000283.1:0-2399 GCA_035628475.1 Salinarimonas sp.
CGACTTGGTGAGCGCGATCACCGCCGCCTTGGAGGCCGAATAGGCCGAGGCGTTGGGATTGCCCTCCTTGCCGGCTACCGAGGCAATGGTGACGATGCGGCCGTACCCTTGAGCCAGCATGCTCGGCACCACGGCCCGGCAGCAATGGAAGGTGCCGTCCACGTTGATGCGGAAGATGCGCTGCCACTCGTCGAGGGGATATTCCCAGGTCCGCGCGTTGGGCCCCGCGATGCCGGCGCTGGTGACGAGGGCGTCGATGGGTCCATGGGCGGCCTCCGCGGCGCGGGCGGCGGCGAGCGTCGCCTCGGCGTCCGTCACGTCCACGGCCCGGGCATGGGTCGACCCGCCGATGTCGGCCGCCGCCTGTCCCGCCAGGGTCCCGTCCACGTCCCAGATCTCCACCGTGGCGCCGCTCGCGACGAAGCGCTCCACCACGGCGCGCCCGATGCCCTGCGCCCCCCCCGTGACGATCGCCACGTGCCCGTTGAGATCGATCTGATTCATGCCCGTCCCTCCCATTCGTTGCTCCTCACCCTAATCGAAGCGGCGGCGCGCGGAAGAGGGCCGGGCGCATTGCCCGCGCGGCCCGGGGCTCCTACAAAGAGGGCATAAGCCTGGAGGGCGTTCCATGACCCTGGAGACCGAGGTTCACAGCCTCCGGCGCATCCCGATGTTCCGCGGCGTCGATCCGGCGCGCCTGCGGCTCCTCGCCTTCACGAGCGAGCGGGTGCAGTTCGCCCCCGGCCAGCGCTTCTTCAGCCAGGGCGACGCGGCGGACGCGGCCTACGTGATCCTCTCGGGCGCCGCGCGCGTGGTGCTGGAGGGCGCGGAGGGGGAGGTGGCGGTCGCCACCTTGGGCGCCGACGCGCTGGTCGGCGAGATGGGGATCCTGGCCGACAGCCCCCGCTCCGCCACCGTGGTGGCGGCGGAGGCGACCGTGGCCCTGCGCATCGACAAGGGGGTGTTCCTGGAGCTGCTCGCCCAGTTCCCGCAGCTCGCCATCGCGGTGATGCGCGAGCTCGCGGCGCGGCTCGAGCGCACCAACGCCCAGCTCGCCGCCGCCCAGGCGCCGGTCGGCGCCTGACGATCGGGGCGCCGCGTCCGCGCCCGAGGGCTCACGGCGCGGGAATGCGCCCGACCACGGGGAAGCGGCCCTCGCGGTCGAGGCGCAGCACCAGGGTCTCGCCCATGGCGGGCCCGAGCCCCGTGAGCGCCGTCATGTTGACCTGATGCGTGACGAGGACGGCCACCGGGCCCTCCCGCTTCAGGCCCGCGAGCAGCGCCCGCAGGGCGGCGGTCGCGGCCCGCTCCTCCCCCTGCCCGCCGAAGAACGAGTTGAGGGCCGCGGGCGCGATCTCCACGGGGCCTAGGCCCATTCCGGACGCCGTGTCGCGGCAGCGGCACCAGGCGCTCGACAGCACCCGCCCCACCGGCACGCCCCGCGACCGGAACGCCTCGCCCAGCCGCGCGGCCTGCGCCCGGCCCTCGGGGCTCAGGTTGCGCTGGGTGGCGCAATTGTCGAGCCGGAAGCCCGGCGGGTCGCCGATGCCGGGATCGGTGCGGGCGTGGCGCAGGAGCGCCGCGTGCCCGCCCCCCGCGAGCGCCGCCCACGCCTCCTCGGCGGCGCGGGCGCGCGAGCTGGCAAGCGCGATCAGGGGCAGGGCGAGCACGGCGCGGCGATCGAGCATGGGAGGCCTCCGCCGGGTCTACGCACGGAGCGGCGATCGGATCGCCGAACCTCCCATGCTAGGGTCGCGCATGATGTCGCGCCTGCACGCGCTCCTGCGCTCCGAGACGATCTTTCTCGGCCTCACCGCGACGTTGGCCGCGCTCGCGGCGGCGCTCGCCTTCGCGCGGCTGGGCTATTTCGGCCTGCTGCTGCTGGGGCTCGTCACTCTGACGATCGGCCTGCGCCTCGCCCTCGAGGAGGACGGGCCGACGGGGTCGGGCCACACGCCGGGGCTCTACGCCGCCTCGCGGCGCGAGCCCGACACCCACGACGAGCGCTGGGAGCGGGACGGCGAGCGCTCGCGCCTGCGACGCTCCCTGCGCTTCGTCAATGTCCTGGGCGCCGTCCTCGTCCTCGTGGGCGGGGCCGGCTTCTGGTGGGTTCAGCTCGCCTGACGCGCCCTCATGCGCCCCGGCGCGCCCGCCCGATCGCCTTGATCGCCTCCACCAGCACCCGCACCGCCACGTCGGCGTCCTCGGCCGTGATCGACTCGGCGGGGTTGTGGCTGATCCCCTTAAGGCAGCGCACGAAGAGCATGGCCGTGGGCCCGAGCGTCGCCATCGCGACCGCGTCGTGCCCCGCCCCCGAGACGAGGCGGCGCGGCGCCAACCCGCTCGCCGCCATCGCCCCCTCCAGGGCCGCCGTGAGGGCGGGATCCATGGGCGTGGCC
>DASPJU010000284.1:0-4431 GCA_035628475.1 Salinarimonas sp.
GCGCGGGGCACCAGGATCGTCGCGCCGTCGCCCCGGGTTTCGTAGCGGATGCCCTTCGCCTCGAGGTCCTTGATCACCGTGCCCGCGTCCTGGAGCGACAGGTCGGTGAAGAGCACCCCCATGGCGGGTTGCGACACCCGCATGATCACGAAGACGAAGAAGGCGACGAGCGCGAGCGTGACCGCGCCCATGGCGGCGATCCGCTGCGGTCCCAGCCTGTTGACGAACTCAAGGAGCCCCTGCACGCCCGCGTCCCGACGCTCATGCCCGGCCTGGCGCCGGGCGACCGGGCAAGTTTTGCCGAGCGCATGGTTAGCGGCTGGTTAACGGCCGCCGCCTGGCCTCCGACGCGAGGGCGATCGCGCATCGGATTTACGCTTTGCTGACGTCGCCGTGCGATGAAGGCGGCCAGCAAGAGCGAACGGCCGGTCATGTGGGTGCCACGGGTGGAGCGGAGGATCGTGGGAGCGCTGCGGCGGTTCGGGGCGGATCGACGGGGCGCGGTCGCGCTCATCTTCGGCTTCGCGCTCGTGCCCATCATCCTCGCGGCCGGCGCGGCCCTCGACTATTCCGTGGCGAGCAGCGCCAAGACGAGCCTCGACGCGGCTGCGGACGCCGCCGTCATGGCCGCCGTCCGCCGCGCGGCCATGGGCGAGAAGGCCGCCGACGCGGAGGCCAATGCCCGCGTGCTCTTCGAGGCGGCGGCGCGCAAGATCCCGAGCCTCACCCTCGAATCGGCCCAGGTCCTCGTCACCGACGTGGACGGCACCCGCACCGCGACGGTGGACTACAGGGCGCGGGTTCCGACCCGCCTGGTGGCGATCGCGGGGATCAAGACGATCCCGGTCCAGGGCGAGGCCATCGGCCGCGCCGCGCGGCCGAACTACATCGACTTCCACCTCCTGCTCGACAACACGCCCTCCATGGGGCTGGGCGCGACCACCGCCGACATCGACAAGCTCGTCGCCGCGACCGCCGGCGCCGCCGAGGACGCGAGCTGCGCCTTCGCCTGCCACGAGAAATCGAAGTCCGGCAACGACCGCTACGCGCTGGCCCGCAAGATCGGCGTCCAGATGCGCATCGACATGGTGCGCCAGGCGACGGTGAAGCTCATCGACACCGCCGGGTCCACCGCGGCCGTGCCCAAGCAGTTCCGGGTCGGGATCCACACCTTCGGCACCGAGTGCTCGAAGCAGGACACGAAGCTCACCACGCTGCGCTCGCTCACCGACGATCTCGCGGCCGCCAAGACGGACGCGGCCGGGATCGACCTCATGCCGATCAAGCACCAGAACTTCTACAACGACCAGTGCACCAATTCCGACGAGGTCCTGGCCGACATGGACAAGGCGATCCAGTCGGCGGGCGACGGGTCCTCCGACAAGAGCCCGCAAAAGGTGCTCTTCATCGTCACCGACGGGGTGACCGACGCCCATTACCCGAGTTCCTGCGCCCGGCCCACGGTGGGGGGGCGCTGCCAGGAGCCCATGAAGATCGCCACCTACACGGCGCTCAAGGCCCGGGGCGTGCGGGTCGCCGTCCTCTACACGACCTACCTGCCCCTGCCGACCAACGGCTGGTACCAGACCTGGATCGCGCCCTTCGCGGCCAAGCTTCCGACGCAGCTGCAGGAATGCGCGTCGCCGGGCCTGTTCTTCGAGGTCAGCCCCTCGCAGGGCATCCCGGAGGCCATGGTGGCCCTGTTCCAGAAGGCCGTGGCCCAGGCGCGGCTCACCCGGTGAGACCCGTTGCGGCCGGCGCGGCCGCGCCGTAGCCTCGGGCCGTGTCCCGCGCCCGCCCGCTCCCCGTCCCCGATCCGCCCGGCCCCGGCCGGGAGAGCGTGTGGGACTATCCTCGCCCCGCCCGCGCCGAGCCGACCGATCGGGCGGTGCGCGTCGTCTTCGCCGGCCGCATCGTCGCCGAGACCCGGCAGGCCTGGCGCGTCCTGGAGACGAGCCATCCGCCGGGCTATTACATCCCGCCCGGCGACGTCGATCCCGCGGCCCTGCGGCCGGCGGCCCGGCGCAGCCGGTGCGAATGGAAGGGCCTGGCGGCCTATTTCGACGTGACGGCGGCGGAACGGATCGCGGCCCACGCGGCCTGGGCCTATCCCGACCCGACACCCGCCTTCCGGCCGATCGCCGGCTACGTGGCGTTCTATCCGGCCCTCATGGACGCCTGCTTCGTCGACGGCGAGCGGGTGGTGCCGCAGGACGGGCCGTTCTATGGCGGATGGATCACCCGCGACCTCGTCGGCCCGTTCAAGGGCGGCCCGGGGACGGAGCGGTGGTAGGGGCGCTTCCCGAGCGCGTGGCGCTGATCGGCTTCGGCGCCATCGGCCGCGCCGTGGCCGAGGGCCTTCTCGCGGACGCGGCCGGGCCGGCCCTGGTGGGCGTGCTCGTGAGGCCGGGCCGGGTCGACGAGGCTCGGCGCGCCCTGCCGGCGGGCGTCGCCGTCGCGGCCACGCTTCCCGAGCTCCTCGCGCTCGGGCCGGACCTGGTGGTGGAATGCGCCGGCCAGGAGGCGGTGCGGGCCTTGGGCGAGGAGGTCCTGGCCGCCGGTCCCGACCTGATGGTGATCTCCACCGGCGCGCTGGCCGAGGCCCGCGTCCACGACCGCCTCGTGGCGCGGGCCCGCGCCGCGGGCTCGCGCGTCCTCGTTCCGGCGGGCGCCATCGCGGGGCTCGACGGGCTCGGGGCGCTGCGGCTCGCGGGCCTGACCCGCGTGACCTATGTCTCGGTCAAGCCGCCCGAGGCCTGGCGCGGCACGCCCGCCGAAGATTCGGTCGACCTCGGCGCCCTGCGCGAGCCCGCCATCGTGTTCGAGGGCAGCGCGCGGGAGGCGGCGCTGGCCTTTCCGAAGAACGCGAATCTCGCCGCGACCGTGGCGCTCGCGGGGCTGGGGCTCGACGCGACCCGCGTCCGGCTGGTCGCCGATCCGGCGGCGAGCGGGAATACGGGTCGGATCGAGGCGGAGAGCGCGATCGGGACGATGCGCGTCGAGATGGCGGGGCGCGCGAGCGCGAACCCGAGGACCTCGGCCAGCACCGCGTTGAGCCTTCTCCACGCGATCCGCGCCCGTGGGGCATCGTTCGTGATCTGACGGGGCCGCCCGTTCCCATGAACCGTCGGCGGGGCAGGTCTCCGGCCAAGCCTCGCGGAGGTGTCGCCGGCGTGACGCAGCCTCATGGTCCCGGTCCGGTCCCAGTGAGCTCCCCCTCCCACCCACATCGTTCCCACGGTCCCGGTGCCGGCCCCGCAAGCCATGATTTCACCTCATTTTTCTCTAACGCAGGATAATGCTAACCTGCGCTATTGCGAGGTATCGAAAGAGGCTCGCGGGGCTGGCGCCCCTTTAGTGGATGCACGGCGACGGTGGCGTTGGTGACGATGTAGCGTGGAGGTCGAGTAATGCTGGTCGAAGCGATGCGATCTACGGCCGAGAACTGGGCTCAGGAGATCGTTCACCAGTACGACATCGGCGACGATGCGGCGTCGCAGACCCTTCGGGAGCACATCACCGAGACGATCGTGATCGCCATCATGCTCAAGCTCGAGCCGGATGAGTGGGTCGACCGCGTCAATCGCGCCCTCGGCTTCATCGAGCACACCAACCGATGGACCGAGGGCCCGCGCGTTCTCGAGTTCGACGGCTCCACGGGCGGCGTGCGGATGGATGATCGCCATCACCTCCGGCGCTGACGCGGCCCTTGCCCACGCGCTTTCACGGCCACGCTACCACCAGATCAGCATCGCGAGATCGACGAACAGGCCGAAGGCCACGATGCCCGCGGCGATGGACAGCCAACGCACCGCCCATGCGCTTCGGCGCAATCTGGTCTCGGGGTCCTGGTCGAATGGAGCGCTCAAGCCCGCATCCTAGTCTCCCGCGCCGATGCGCGCGAGAAGAAAGCGACGAGCGCGCGATCATCTGTTTCCCCGGCGCGGACCGAGGCGGTCAGCCTATCGCCAGCCGCGGCACCGGACCTTCGGCGTTCCGGCGCTCGGAGACTCCTCCCCACATCAGCGCGGACACCGGTTTTGCCGCTCCTGCTCCACGATCTCGGCGACCTTCGCACGGTCGCGCGCCGACAGGGGGAGATCGGCCACGTCGTCATATCGGCAGCCCGCATTGCCGAAGGCGCGGATGGCGCGAGGCGTCTTGAAGCAGTAGCCCGCGTCCTTGTACACGGCGTTGCGTTCCGCCCACAGCTCGTCGCATGGAAACGCCGCGAGGCTCGCCGTCGGAAACAGCGCGGACATCAGAACGATTGCGACTGCTCTCACGGACCTGCTCCATGCAAAGAATGGGGGCGCCTTGTCCCGATGGCGCGGCGTCGCCGCGCTGACCACGATCGTCCAGCCAGTGAAGCGAAGGTGGTGGAGACCAGGGGAAAGGGCGAGCGGCCCGCGCCGGATCCCGGTCCCCTCG
>DASPJU010000285.1:0-2716 GCA_035628475.1 Salinarimonas sp.
TAGTCGAAGGGCTCCATAGGTACCTGGAGGAAGACCTCGTGGCCGTCGTCGCGGGCGCGGGCGACGGAGCGCTCCAGGTCGCCGCCATAGGGCGCGAAGGCGAGGCTCACCGGGGCGGGCAGCTTCGCGATCGCCTCCGCGG
Source organism: Salinarimonas sp. (assembly GCA_035628475.1). Classification (GTDB taxonomy): domain Bacteria; phylum Pseudomonadota; class Alphaproteobacteria; order Rhizobiales; family Beijerinckiaceae; genus Salinarimonas_A. The sequence goes on from DASPJU010000285.1 coordinate 143, forward strand.
TCGCCGAGGCGCTGATCCCCAGGCCTCCGATGACGATCGCGACGCGGCCCGCGGGCCGCGCGCCCCCCGGCAGGGGCTCGGTGGGCCGGGCATAAACGTCGAGGGGGCGGGCGCCGTCCGCGCCGACCCGGGGCAGGGCGCCGTGGCGCGGGGTGCGGTCGACGAGGCGCCGGTCGGGGGCAGGCGCCAGGCGCACCGGGCCGGGCGGCGTGGGCACCCGCACCACCACGGAGCCGGGCGCCGCGGCGCCCTCAGGACGCATCACCCGGACGCCGGAGGCGGTCTCGACCTCCACCGCGGTGCTGCGCGCGGCCTCGCGGCCGGGCACCTCGACCACCCGGGCCGCGCCGGCCGGCTCCGGGTCCGGCACCGAGGGGATGCGCCGCTCCACGGCCGCCCGGGCATGGGGCTCGCCGCCGAGGGGATCGTCGGCCGCCCCCACGAAGAGCGCGAGCGCGCCCGCGCCCGCGGCGCCCAGGCCGGCCAGGATGCGGGCCAGCGGAACACGCGGCCCCCGGCGGGGCTCGGGACGGTCGAGGCCCAGGGGTTGGGTCAGAACGTCGGCGCTCACGGGCGGCTCCCTGCGGGCGCGAATCGCGCCCGACCGCCGCAAAGGAGAACCGCGCGGGCGTTAACGCCCCGTTCACGCTGCCGGGCTCCCCGCCGGCGCGAGGCCGGTCAGGGGACCGGGCCGGGCGCGACCCCGAGGCCGCGGATCGCCTCGACAAGGGCCGCGGTCCGGTAGGGCTTGGTGAAGAACAGGCTTTTCGGGACCCGCCGCGGCGCCACGGCCGAGTAGCCCGTGGCGTAGATCACCGGCAGGTCGGGGCGCAGCCGGCGCGCCTCCTCGGCGAGCGTCCAGCCGTCGAGCCCGCCGGGAAGGCGGATATCTGTGAGCAGGAGGTCGACCGAGGGGTGGTCGCGCAGCGCCGCCAGCGCCGCCTCCCCCGTCGCGGTCTCGATCACGCCGAAGCCCGCGTCCTCGAGCTCGCGGGCGACCACGTCGCTCACGAGCCACTCGTCCTCGACGAGGAGGATGCAGGGGCGGCGGGGCTCAGCCATCGGAGGCCGGGCGCTCGCCGGAGAGGCGGGGCAGGTAGAGGCGGATGACCGTGCCGCGCCCCGGCGCGCTGTCGATCAGGACACGGCCGTTCGACTGGGTCACGAAGCCGTAGACCTGGCTCAGCCCTAGCCCCGTGCCCTCGCCCACGGGCTTCGTGGTGAAGAAGGGCTCGAAGGCGTGCTCCAGCACCTCGGGCGTCATGCCGTGCCCCGTATCGGCCACCTCGACCACCACGTGGTCCCCCGGGGGCAGCCCGTCGACCGCCGCGGCCTGCGCGGCCGGCAGGTTCGCGGTCGTGACCGTGAGGCGCCCGCCGTCGGGCATGGCGTCGCGGGCGTTCACGGCGAGGTTGACCAGCGCGTTCTCCATCTGGTTCGCGTCGATGCGCGTCGGCCAGGGATCGGGCGCGAGGCGCGTCTCGAGACTGACGCGCTCGCCGAGGCTGCGGCGCAGGAGCTCGGCCAGGCCCTCCACGAGGGCGTTCACGTCCACGGCCCTGGATTCGAGGGGCTGCTTGCGGGCGAAGGCGAGGAGCTGCTGCGTCACGATCGCGGCCCGCTCGGCGCCCGCCATGGCGTGGCTGAGGGAGCGCTTCACGTCCGGCTCCGCCCCGGCGAGCTTGCGCTCCAGGCGCTCGAGATTGGCCACGATGACGGTCAGCAGGTTGTTGAAGTCGTGGGCGACGCCCCCCGTGAGCTGGCCCACCGCCTCCATCTTCTGCGACTGGCGCAGCATCGCCTCGGTGCGCTCCCGCTCGGCGGTCTCGCGGGCGAGGGCCTCCAGCGCGCGGTCGCGCTCGCGGATGCCCTCGGCCAGGGCCTCGTTCAGGACCCGCAGCTGGTGGGGCGAGGGCAGCGCGAGGGCCTGCGGGATGGCGGCGGCGCGCGCCGCGTCGAGCGTGTGCTTGATGCTTTGGAGCACGGCCGGGTGGAGCGTGCGGAACCATTCGGCCACCTCGTCGTTGCTGCGGTCGACGGCGAGCAGGTATTGAATCAAGTCGTTCGTGCCGAGGCTGAAGAAGTCAACCTCGCGCGCGAGCTTTTCGGCGACGAGCACGGCCGAAGGGACTTCAATCATCGCGCCGACGCGCACCGGCCCCGTCGCGCGCCCCTCCGCCGCGAGCCGCGCCCGCTCCTCCTCGATGATGCGGCGCGCGCGCCGCACGTCCGTGATGTCCGAGATCATCGGCAGCACGAGGTCGAGCCGGCCCTTCGCGGCCGCGCGCATCAGGGCGCGGGCCTGCGTGCGCAGGAGGTCTTCGCGGCGCAGGCAGAAGCGGATGGCGCGCAGGCCGAGGGCGGGGTTGCGCTCGTCGCCGGCTTCGAGCATCAGCCCGCCCGACTTGTCGCCGCCGAGGTCGAAGAGGCGCACCGTCGCGCCGTCCTCGCCGGCCACGCGCAGCAGCTCCTCGTAGGCCGCGCACTGCTCCTCCTCGTCGGGCATCACGCCGCGGTGCGTGAGCAGGAACTCGGAGCGGAAGAGTCCGATGCCGCGCGCGCCGTAGCGGCGGA
>DASPJU010000286.1:0-2034 GCA_035628475.1 Salinarimonas sp.
TACGACGCCCTCTACGGCACGGACGCCATCCCCGAGACGGGCGGGGCCGAGCGCGGTCGCGGCTACAACCGCACGCGCGGCGGCGCCGTGATCGCCCGCGCCCGCGCGGCGCTGGACGCCGCGGCGCCCCTCGCCGACGGGAGCCATGCCGACGCCACGGCCTACGCGGTCCGCGACGGCGCCCTCGTGGTCGCGCTCAAGGGCGGCGGCGCCACGGGGCTGCGGGACGCCTCTGCCTTCGCGGGCTTCGCGGGCCCGGCCGAGGCGCCGGACGGGATCCTGCTGCGCCATAACGGCCTGCATCTGGAGATCCGCGTCGACCGCTCGCATCCGATCGGCCGCGACGACCCCGCGGGCGTCGCCGACGTGGTGGTGGAAGCCGCGGTCTCCACCATCATGGACCTCGAGGACTCGGTCGCCGCGGTGGACGCCGAGGACAAGGTGGTGGTCTACCGCAACTGGCTCGGCCTCATGCGCGGCGACCTCGTCGAGCGCTTCGAGAAGGACGGACGCACCGTCGAGCGCGCGCTCAACCCCGACCGCGTCTACCAGGGCCCGGCCGGCGGCACGGTGACCCTGCACGGGCGCAGCCTCATGCTGGTGCGCAATGTCGGCCATCACATGGAGACCGACGCGGTGACGGACGCGTCCGGCGCCGAGATCCCCGAGGGTCTCCTCGACGCCGCCGTCACGGCGCTGATCGCGATCCACGACCTGAAAGGGACCGGCACCCGGCGCAACAGCCGCGCGGGCTCGGTCTATATCGTGAAGCCGAAGATGCACGGCCCCGAGGAGGTCGCCTTCGCGGACGAGCTCTTCGGCCGCGTCGAGGCCATGCTCGGGATGGAGGCCAACACCCTCAAGATGGGCATCATGGACGAGGAGCGGCGCACCAGCGTCAACCTCGCGGCCTGCATCCACGCGGCGAGGAACCGCGTCGTGTTCATCAATACGGGCTTCCTCGACCGCACCGGCGACGAGATCCACACCTCCATGGAGGCGGGTCCGATGGTGCGCAAGAACGACATGAAGGGCACCCCCTGGATCGGAGCCTACGAGAACAACAACGTGGACGTCGGCCTCGCCTGCGGCCTGCCGGGCCGGGCGCAGATCGGCAAGGGCATGTGGGCCATGCCCGACCGCATGGCCGACATGATGGTCCAGAAGGTCGCGCATCCTAAGGCCGGCGCCACCACGGCCTGGGTGCCCTCGCCGACGGCCGCCGTGCTGCACGCGCTGCACTATCACGAGGTGAGCGTGGCCCGCCGCCAGGAGGAGCTGCGCGCCCGCGAGCCCGCCCGGGTCTCCGACATCCTGACGATTCCCGTGTCCCAGTCGAACTGGGCGCCCGAGGCGGTCCAACAGGAGCTCGACAACAACGCGCAGGGGATCTTGGGCTACGTGGTGCGCTGGATCGACCAGGGCGTGGGCTGCTCCAAGGTGCCCGACATCCACGATGTCGGCCTCATGGAGGACCGGGCGACGCTGCGCATCTCAAGCCAGCACGTTGCGAACTGGCTGCGCCACGGGGTGGTGAGCGAGGAGCAGGTCATGGCCACCATGCGGCGCATGGCCGAGGTGGTGGACCGCCAGAACGCGGGCGATCCCCTCTACCGCCCCATGGCGCCCGCCTTCGACGGGCCAGCCTTCCAGGCCGCCTGCGACCTCGTCCTCAAGGGCCGCGAGCAGGCGAACGGCTATACCGAGTGGGTGCTCCACGCCCGCCGCCGCGAGGCCAAGGCCGCCGGCGCCCCCACCGAGCACGGGCGCGAGGGCGCGCCGACAGCGGTGCGGGGCTGAGCGATCGGGGCGGCGGAACCCCCCGTCCGCCGCCCCCGTTCCCCCTCCTCAACGGAGGGAGACCCCATGACCAAGCCCATCCCCGGCGCCAAGACCGACCCCGCGAGCGTGCCCACCCCGAGCCATGGCGGCGACAATAGCGGCCCGCATCACACCCAGGGCAAGGAGGGCAACGGCGCCCAGAAGCTGCAGCAGAAGCGCAAGCGCGATTGACAGGGTCCCACCTCTCCCCGC
>DASPJU010000287.1:0-3498 GCA_035628475.1 Salinarimonas sp.
GAGCCGATGAGAGCGTCTCTCCGGGTGTCCCTGTCCAACGCGGCGGAAAGGTGCAGCGGGTCAGCCTCAAGGGGCTGGTGGAGGACTGGTGGCGCGAGGCAAAGGCGTCAGGTCGCAAGCCGAGCACCTTCGAGAGCTACCGCCACGGCTTCCAGGGGCTCTCAGCATACCTAAAGCACGACGATGCTGCCCGCGTCACGCCTGCGGACATCGTGGCCTACAAGGACCACCGTCTGACGGCGCCAAACGCGAAGACCGGACGGGTTGCTTCGGCCAAGACCGTGAAGGACAGCGACCTCGCCGCGTTCAAGACCGTGTTCGGGTGGGCCGTCGCAAACCGAAAGCTTGAGAGCAACCCGGCTCTTGGGATCACGCTGAAGGTCGGCCGGGCTCCGCGGCTGAGATCAAAAGGATTCACGCAGGAGGAAGCGGCGGCGATCCTGGCCCATGCTCTTGCATATGCGCGGGGGGGACAGGAGCAGGCGAAGACGGCTGCTGCAAAGCGCTGGGTGCCCTGGCTTATGGCCTTCACAGGAGCCAGAGTGGGCGAGCTGGCCCAGCTGAGGCGGCAGGACGTGACGCGCCATGGTGAACACTGGGTCGTGCGCATCACGCCCGAGGCTGGCACCGTTAAGACAAACCAGGCGCGTGCGGTCGTGCTGCATGAGCAGCTTGTTGAGCTGGGCTTCCCCGCCTTTGTGCAGGACTCGCGAGAGGGCCACCTGTTCCTGACGCCGGCCGACGATGGTGATGTGCTTGGGCCCTTGCAGGGCGTGAAGAACCGATTGGCTGAGTTCGCCCGTGAGGCGGTGAGCGACCCGCAGGTGGCGCCGAACCATGGCTGGCGGCACCGTTTCAAGACCGTGGGCCGGGAGGTTGGCATCGACCATAGGACGCTCGACGCCATTCAGGGCCATGCGCCGCGATCGGATGGCGAGGATTACGGTGATGTCACCTTGCCCGTGATCGCCGCAGCAATCCGCCGCCTTCCCCGCTATGAGGTCGGCCGGGATGCCGCGTTAGTCGCGAGGAGATCGTCTCCTGTCGCCACCTAAGGGTGAGCCACTGGGGCGATCTCGGCACATGACGGGGACCGGCGCCAATTGTGAGACCACGCCTCGCATGCGCCTCGCGCCTTAGCCCATCGACATCGTGAGCGGCGGCTCGATCCCGGCCGGCAGCGGCGAGACGTAAGGACTATCGACCGTGCGGGCCTTCAGCTCCGCCTTTGCAGCCTCTACGAGCTTCGGATCCTCAAGCACCCTGGCGCCGAGAGCCGCCATTGCCTTGGCGACATGAACCATCGCCTTGTGAGCAGCGGGCGCCTTGCCCTGGGCCACCACCTGCCAGGTATGGAGCTGCGTTCCGACGGCCATGGTGGGAGCGTGCACCTGCACCGTGGGCACGACCCAGCTCACGTCCCCCACGTCGGTAGAGCCCAGCGCAGGCTGGCGTGGGGCGTCGAGGGGCACGACGAAATCGCATAGAGGCAGGTCGCGGGGCGGCTGGCCGATGGCGCGGAACACGGCGGCCTTGTCGGCGGGTGACAGGGTCTCCTGGATCCGTCGCGCGAAGGCGCGGTCCACGTCGTCAAAGGGCGGAGGCCCGAGGTCCTCCAGGACCTCCTGCAGCGCTTCCTCCAGGGGCCGGTTGCCCATGAGGTTCGACACACCGCTGATGATCCGCATCTCCATCTCGGTCTCGGTCATCAGGGCCGCGCCTTGAGCGATCTTGCGAACGCGCTCGACGAGTTCGAGCATCCCGCGAAGGTCGCGGTCGCGGATCAGGTAGCGGACGCGAGCATGGGCCTGCACGACGTTGGGCGCGATGCCGCCCGTGTCGAGGAGTGCGTAGTGCACTCGCGCATCGCTCGGCATGTGCTCGCGCATGTAGTTCACGCCGACATTCATCAGCTCAACAGCATCAAGCGCGCTGCGCCCCAGATGCGGCGCGGCGGCTGCATGGGCGGCGCGGCCCGTGAAGACAAAGTCGGCCCGAGTATTGGCGAGCGAGACTGGAGGCAGAACTTCAAGGAAGCTCGACGGATGCCAGGAGATCGCGACGTCCACGTCGGCGAACGCACCCGCCCGCACCATGAACGCCTTGGCGGCCCCGCCCTCCTCGGCTGGGCAGCCATAGTAGCGAACTCGCCCAGGTCGCCCCGTCTCGGAGAGCCAGGCCTTGATTGCGGTCGCTGCCAGCATGGCCGCAGAGCCGAGCAGGTTGTGGCCGCAGCCATGGCCATGACCGCCAGCCTCAATGGGGCGGTGCTCTGCGGTGCCTGCTTCCTGGCTCAGGCCTGGCAGCGCATCGTACTCTCCGAGGACTGCGATCACCGGGCCGCCCTCACCCGCCTCGCCCATGACGGCGGTGGGGATGCCTGCGAGCGCCTCGGTGACGCGAAAACCTTGGTGCCGCAGCTCAGCCAGGTGCTCGGCCGCCGAGCGGGTCTCCGCGTAGCACAATTCCGGCATACCCCAGACGCGATCGCTCAGGGTTACGAAGCGCTCTTTCGCGAGGTCGACCGCCCGCCAGACCGTGCTCCGGTTGTCCATGTCCCGATCCGCTCCCCTACCCTGCCGCATCGCGCGGGAGCGCCGCTTTGCCCTAGCGCTCTCGGATCTGCAAGCCGAAGCTCTGGGAGATGGGAATGTCCAGAGTCCCCCTTTTTCGCCTCTTCAGCCACAACGATATCGAACCGGTCGGCCGGGCGCCGAGCGCTTTTACGGCTCAAGGGCGATTGCTGGCGAGTTGATTTTACGGGCAACCTGCAAGGCGTTGGTTGGTGCCCGAGAGAGGCGTCTGCAACTGCGTTCGAGCGCACAGCAACGCTTGCGAAGAACTCACGACGAGAGCAGCACACATGAGCGTCGCATTCACGCGCGAGGAGGATCTTGAGGCCGCGGCAGCTCACTTACCGGACCGGCCGATCTCCTCTCACCCGAACCTTGTTACTCCAGAAGGCCTAGCCGAACTCGACCGGGCGCTTGCGGCAGCACGGTCCGCTTATGCAACAGCTCAGGCGACAGGCGATCTGCAGGTGGACCGGACTGCTATGGCCCTCGCTGCTCGTGATCTCCGCTATTACGCTGCCAGGCGCGCCAGCGCTCAGGTAACGCAACCCGACACATCGACCGGCGTCGTTGTCTTCGGTAGTCGCGTCACGTTCGACCGAGAAGACGGGCGACGCCAAACCTTCCGCATCGTTGGGGAGGACGAGGCTGACGCCAAGAAGGGCTCAGTCTCCCACGTCTCGCCACTGGCTTGCGTCCTCCTGGGGCGCCGTGTTGGCGACGTCGCAATTCTCGCCGGAGCCGAGATTGAAGTGATTGCCGTTGAATAGAACGGAACAACGTCGCGTCAGGAGTCACCGCCCCCTGAGTGCGCAAAACACCGATGGTCGAGGACCTCGGCGAGTTGGCCAGGCACGGCGCAGCACCACCGAGCGCAGACCTATAGTTATTGCACGTGGCAGTGGGGCATGCGGATCAGTGAGCG
>DASPJU010000288.1:0-5195 GCA_035628475.1 Salinarimonas sp.
TCGAGGTCCTCTACCGCCGCTTCGCTTCCCGCGGCGGCGCGTTCAACAGCCAGGAGAACGTCGTGACCGGCGTCGGCACCGCGGCGTTCATCGCCCCGGGCAACACGGGCATCTTCCGTCGCTCCGAGGACGCCTTCCAGGGCGTCCTGCGCATCCAGCGCGACTTCTGATCGGTTCTCCGGTCCCTTCGAGAGCCCCGGCCGCAAGGCCGGGGCTTTTTTCATGCGCGGTCGATCGGGCGGACGCGGATGCGGCACGGCCATCTCCGCACCGTCGGTCGAGCGGCGCGACCGAGCTTCCGCCCCGCGCCCCGCAGGCGGCGAGGGCCCGCAGCCGTTCTGCGGCGGGGTCCCCATCATCGGATCTGTCCGATGTCCCGGATCACCGGGAGCAGCTTCGCCGGGAAAGGCCCAAGGGCTCAGGCCCGGGCCCCGATCGCGCCCGCGAGCAGGTGCCTGAGCGCGCCCTCGTCCTCGAAGGCCGCGCGGACCGGCAGGGCGAGGACGCGCTCGGCGAGCCGAGGCGCCCCGAGCGCCGCGACCCGCACCAGGTCCTTCTCCGTCGTCACGGCGAGCAGGCCGTCGCGGGCGGCCCGGGCGAGCATCGCCTCGAGCTCGTGACCCGTATAGGGATGGTGGTCGGGCAGGCTCTCGCGGGCCACGACGTCGGCGCCGCAGGCCGCGAGGGTCGTGAAGAACTTCTCCGGGCGCCCGATGCCCGCGAAGGCGAAGACCCGCCGGCCCGCGAGCGCCCCGGCCACCCCCGGGTCGGGCAGGAGCCGCGCCCGCAGGACCGGCTTGCCCAGGCTCGCCGCCTCGCGGGCCACGGCCTCGCCCGGCTCGCCCTCGCCCATGAGCACGAGGGCGTCGATGCGGGGCCATTGCGCGGCGAGCGGCGCCCGCAACGGCCCCGCCGGGATCACCCGCCCGTTGCCGACGCCGACGCCGGCATCCACCACCGCCAGGGCCAGGTCCTTCGCCAGGCCTGGATTCTGGAGCCCGTCGTCCATGATCACCACGCCGGCGCCCCCGCCGGCCGCGAGGGCCGCGCCCGCCACGCGGTCGCGGGCCACGACGGTCGGCGCGTGCCGGGCGAGCAGCAGGGGCTCGTCGCCGACCTCGCGGGCATCGTGCTCGCCGGGCACCACCCAGGCCGGCCCGGCGAGCCGGCCACCATAGCCGCGGGTGAGGAAGACGGGCTGGGGACCCAGGGGCCCGAGCGCCGCGGCGACCGCGAGGGCCACCGGCGTCTTGCCCGCCCCGCCCGCGGTCGGGTTGCCGACGCAGATCACCGGCACGGCGGCGCGGGCGCCGGGGCGCGCCATGCGCCGCGCGGCCGCCGCGCCGTAGACGGCCGCGGCGGGGGCGAGGAGGCGCGCGAGCAGGGTGGGGCGCGGCGCCTGCCAGAAGGCGGGCGCCCGCATCACGGCGCCTCCAGCTTCAGGGCCATGACGAAGGGCTGCACGGATTGCAGCGTCCGCTCGAGGGCCCCGCCCAACGCCTCCACGGTCTCGGCGCCGGCGCGAGCCATGGCCCGGGTCGTCGCGGCGTCGCCGAGCAGATCGTCGAGCGCCCCCGCGAGGCTCCCGCCGTCGGAAACGGGGAGCGCCCCCCCGGCCCGGTCGATGGCCGCATAGACGTCGGTGAAGTTGTGGACGTGCGGCCCGTGCAGGATCGCGGTGCCCAGCTTGGCGGGCTCGATGGGGTTCTGTCCGCCATGCGGGACGAGGGAGCCGCCCATGAACACGAGGGGCGACAGGCGGTAGAACAGGCCGAGCTCGCCCACCGTGTCGGCCACGTAGAGGTCCGTCGCGCGATCGGGCTGCAGGCCCGCGGAGCGGCGCGAGGCCGCGAGCCCCGCTTCCTGCGCGATCGCCGCGACCTCCGCGCCGCGTTGCGGGTGGCGGGGAGCCACGATGGTGAGGAGATCCGGATGGCGCTCGGCGAGCGCCCGATGCACCCCGGCCACGATCTCCTCCTCGCCCGGATGCGTGCTGGCCGCCACCCAGACCGGGCGCCCCGCCAGCAAGCCCGACAGGCTCGCGACGAGGCGGGGATCGGCCGGCGGGGGCGGAGCGTCGAACTTCAGGTTCCCGGCCACCACCACCCGGGCGGCGCCGAGCCTGGCGAGGCGCTCGGCGTCGCCGGGGCTTTGCGCCACGCAGAGCGAGAAGCGGGCCAGGAGCGCGCGCGCCGCGCCCTCCAGCCGCATCCAGCGCCGGTAGGAGCGCTCCGAGAGCCGGGCGTTCACGAGCACGAGGGGCACGCCGCGCCGGTCGATCTCCATGACGGTGTTCGGCCAGATCTCGGACTCGGCGAAGAGCGCGAGGCCCGGGCGCCAATGATCGAGGAAGCGGCGCACGTAGCGCGGCACGTCGAGGGGCATGAACTGGTGGAAGGCTCCCGGCGGCAGGCGCTTGGCGATCAGCTCGGCGGAGGTGCGGGTGCCCGACGTCACGAGCACGCTCACGCCCTGGGCGGTCAGGCGCTCGACGAGGGGCAGGATCGAGACGGTCTCGCCGATGCTCGCCCCGTGCACCCAGACCAGGGGTCCCGGCGGACGCGGCCGGCCCGGCGCCCCGCGCCGCTCGCCCAGCCGCGTGCGGTCCTCCTTGCCCTTGCGCCGGCGCCAGGCGAGCAGCATCGCGGCGGCGGGCTCCAGCAGGGCGGCGGCCACCCGGTAGGAGCGAAGCAGGGCGGGCACGGGCGCCTTCATGCCGCGGACCCGCCGGCCGCCAGGCCCGCCTTGGCGCCGGGGTCCCGGGCGCCGACGAGGTCGTAGGCGCGCGCGTGGACGCGGTCGAGGGCCGCCTCGACGGCGAGGCGCGCCCGCTCCAGCGCCTCCGCGTCCGCGTCGGAGGCCACCCAGACGGGGTCGCCGATCACGATGGCGCAGCGCCCGAATGGCAGCCCCAGGCAGGCCCGGTCCCAGGAGCGGAAGGCGATGCGCCGGCTCGACACCACCGCGAGCGGCACGATGGGCCGCCCGCCATGGCGCGCCAGGGTGACGATGCCCGTCCCGCACACCCGCGCGACCTTCGGGACGTCGGCGGTCAGCACCACGGACCGGCCGTCCGCCAGCGCCCGCACCATGGCCCGCAGGGCCGTGGCGCCGCCCTTCTCGCGCATGCGGCCGCGGCCGCGGTCCCCGGACCCGCGGATCGCGTCGACGCCCAGGTGGCGCAGGGCGACCGCGTTGAACTCGCCGTCCCGGGAGCGCGACACGAGGCTCGAGACGCGGTCGCCGTCGCGCCTGGCGAAGGGCACCATGAAGTGCTGGCCGTGCCACATGGCGCCGATGGCCGGCGCGAGCCCCTGCAGCCGGCGATGGCCGTCCTCCGGCTCCCAGACGATCCGGCTGGTGCGCTGGACGAGGCGCAGGTAGCCGGCGAGGAGGAAGCCGAGGCTCTCCTGCACGAACCGCGAGCGGCTGAGGCGCTTGAGCACGGAGGGTCTCAGGTGGGCTCGAGCAGGCGGTGGAGATGCACGATGAAATAGCGCATCTGGGCGTTGTCGACGGTCGCCTGCGCCTTCGCCTTCCAGGCCGCGTAGGCCGTGGCGTAGTTCGGGAAGATGCCGACCATGTCGAGCTGCGACAGGTCCTTGAACTCGACATCCTCGAGGCGCTGGAGCTCGCCGCCGAAGACGAGGTGGAGGAGCTGCTTGGGGGTCGTCGATTCGCTCATCGTGGACGGTTCCGGAAGGGCGGGCCGGGGGGTGAATGGGCGTCTGCCGGCGGTTCGTCAAGGCGGCCCGGGCGGGTGGCCGCTCAATGGGCCGCCTGCGGGTGGTCGGACAGCGCCTCGAGGGCCGACGCGTGCAACGCCGCGGGCGCGGCCAGCATCTCGCCATGGACGGGATCCGGCCGGTTGTAGCGCGGCGGGGCGCCGTCGAGCCCCGTCAGCCGCCCGCCCGCCTCGCGCAGGAGCAGGTCCGCCGCCGCGATGTCCCAGTCGCGCGCGTTCGACGAGACGAGGCCCAGGTCGATGCTGCCCTCCGCCACGCGGGCGATGCGCAGCGCGAGCGAGGGGATCTTCTCGGCGGCGACGAGGTCCGCCGCGCCCCGCTGCAGGCGGTCCACCAGGGGCTTGGGACCGGTCGTGATCGCGCCCGCGAGCGCGCGGCGCGGCGACGCCGCGATCGGCTGGCCGTTGAGGGTGGCGCCCCCGCCCGCGCTCGCCGCGTAGAGGGCGTTGAGCGCCGGCGCGTGGACGACGCCCAGGACGGGCTCGCCGTCCATCAGGAGGCCGATGGCCACCGACCAGTCGGGATGCCCGTTGAGGAAGGCGCGGGTGCCGTCGATCGGATCGACGATCCAGACCAGGCGGCGGTCCAGGCGCGCGGCGTCGTCCGCCGTCTCCTCGGAGAGCCAGCCCGCCTCCGGCAGCGCCCGCGACAGGCGCGCCTTCAGGAAGGCGTCGACCTGGACGTCGGCCTCCGTGACGGGCGACCCGCCGGCCTTGGACCAGATCCGCGCCCCGGTCTTCTGGCCGCGGCGGAAATAGGCCCGCGCCATCGCGCCCGCCTCGCCGGCGACGTCGCGCAGCAGGGGCGTGAGGGTGCGGACGAGATCCCGATGCGGCATGGACGACCTGGTTCCGGGCGCGCGCCGCCTCGAGGCGCGAGGCGTCCCGGCGCGGCGCCGATCAGTGCTGACTTAAGGTCTCGCGGCCCGCGCCGCAATGTGGGCGACAAGGCAAGGGCCGCCTCGCGGCGGCCCTTGATCGGACATCCGAGCCTGCGGCCCCCGTCACTCCTCCGAGGAGCGCGACGTCCCCGAAGCCTGGCCGCCCTTGCGCCCCGCCTCGGACGCGAGCTCGCGGTCCTGGGAGAACGAGCGCTTCTCGGCCGGGACGCTCTGCCCGCCCTTCGAGGCGATCTCCCGCTGCTTCTCCGGATCCATGGACGCGAACCCGCGCTTCGACTTACCAGTCGCCATCTCTGCCTCCTTGGCGATGCCGTTTCGAGACGAACAACTGCCGAGCGGAATCCGGGTTCCAAGAAGAACCGAGGCGAAAAATCATCTACTTACCCTGGGGCAGCCGGGGCGTGAAGCAAAAGCGTGGCCGTTTCAGCGTAAAACGGGGGCTAGACAAAAGTCGAGCTTTGGGAACCCTAGGTCCGTTGCGGTCGCGTTCAGGATGATCCTTTTTCGGCGAGGTGTCCCGGTGTCCGGATTCCGGGAGGCAAATCTGA
>DASPJU010000289.1:0-3904 GCA_035628475.1 Salinarimonas sp.
GCGGGCGGACCATCGGGTTTCCTTCCCGGAGACCCCGATGCCCGCCCGCGGCTCCCCTCTCCTCGCCCTGCTCGCGATCCTGCTGGCCCCGTCCGCCCACGCCGACGGGCCCCGGACGCCGCGCCTGGCCCAGGCCGATCCGCACGCCGAATGCTACTGCCTCGCCAAGGGCCGGCGCTTCGGCATGGGCGAGCAGGTCTGCCTGCGCGGCCCCGACGGGCCCCGCATGGCCCGCTGCGTCATGGACCTCAACGTGACCTCCTGGCGCCCCACGGGGGAATCCTGCCCGGATTCGTGAGCCGGTCTCCTCTCCCCGCGGGCGGGGAGAGGGTCGATGCCCCCTCGTCGGGGGGCTGAGGCGAGGGCGGCGGCCCGACGGTGAGGGGGCATCGCGGGACGGGGCTCGATTCTGGCAGGCCCTCTCGCCCTCCCTCACGTCGTTCGCTTGCTCGGGCCGCCATTCCGCGGCCGGAGCCCTCTCCCCGCCCGGCGGGGAGAGGGGACGCGCCATCCCGCGTGACAGCGCGCCCGCGATGGGCTAGCGGAGCGGTCAAGCACGAGACCGGGAAGGGAGCCCCATGACCACCGACACCATCACCGTCCCCCAGGGCCAGATCATCGAGCGCATCCTGACGCTCGAGCTGGTCCGGGTGACCGAGCGCGCGGCGGTCGCGGCCGCGCGCCTGCGCGGGCACGGCAACGAGAAGGCCGCCGACCAGGCCGCGGTGGACGCCATGCGCCGCGAGCTCAACCGGCTGCCCATCGACGGCACCGTGGTGATCGGCGAGGGCGAGCGCGACGAGGCCCCGATGCTGTTCATCGGCGAGCGGGTCGGCAACCGCAACGGCCCGAAGGTCGACATCGCGGTCGATCCCCTCGAGGGCACCACGCTCTGCGCCAAGGACATGCCGGGCTCCATCGCGGTCATGGCCATGGCCGAGGCCGGCACCCTGCTCGCCGCGCCCGACGTCTACATGCACAAGATCGCGGTGGGCCCAGGCTACCCGACGGGCGTGGTCGACCTCGACGCGTCGCCCGAGGACAACATCCACGCGCTCGCCAAGGCCAAGGGCGTGAAGCCCGGCGAGATCACCGCGCTCATCCTCGACCGGCCCCGCCACCAGGAGCTCATCGCCGCCGTGCGCAGGACCGGCGCGGGCGTGCGCCTCATCACGGACGGCGACGTGGCGGGCGTCATCTTCACCACCAACCCAGCCCAGACGGGCGTCGACATCTATCTCGGCATCGGCGCCGCGCCCGAGGGCGTGCTGGCGGCGGGCGCGCTGCGCTGCATCGGCGACCAGATGCAGGGCCGCCTCGTCCTCGACACCGAGGAGAAGCGCGTGCGCGCCGCCGGCATGGGCGTGAGCGACCCCAACAAGAAGTACGACATGACCGAGCTCGCCTCCGGCGACGTCGTCGTGGCGGCGACCGGCGTCACCGACGGCGCGCTCCTCAAGGGCGTGCGGTTCGGCGCCGAGGTGATCGAGACCGAGACGGTCGTCTACCGCTCCGCCACCGGCACCGTGCGCCGCATCCATGGCGAGCACCGCCAGCTGGAGAAGTTCCACCTTGATTGAGAGGGGCCGGGGGTGAGCGGGTACAACGCCGGTGGGCTCGCCCCCGCCACGCCGCTCCCACACCTCCCCTCATGCCGGGGAGCCCGCGTGAGCGGGCGTCTCGAAGCACGCTCCAGGGATCTCGCCAGCGGGGATGGCAGGCGCCCGCCGCCGGCCCCGGAGACCTCTGGAGTCGTCCTTCGAGACGGGGCCTGCGGCTGCTCCCCAGGATGAGGGGCGAGGGTGGGACCAGCCGAGGTGGAGCGGGCTTCGCGCCTGCGTACCCCTTCATCCCCCAATCTCTCCCCATGGGAGAGGGGAGGGCTCCTGCGCTACACTCCCCGCCATGCCCCTCGCGATTCGACCCCTCATCCCCGACGACCGCGCCGCCTGGGAGCCGCTCTGGCAGGGCTATCTCGCCTTCTACGAGGCCGCGATTCCGCCCGAGGTCACGGAGGCGACCTGGGCGCGCCTTCATGATGCCGCGGAGCCGATGCATGGGCTGGGCGCCTTCGAGGGGGCGAGCCTCCTCGGCATCGTGCACCTCGTCTATCACCGCTCGACCTGGACCATGGGCCCTTACTGCTATCTCCAGGACCTGTTCACCGCGCCGCAGGCGCGCGGGCGCGGCGTCGGGCGGGCGCTGATCGAGGCGGTCTATGCCCGCGCGGCCGCCGACGGGGCGAGCCGGGTCCATTGGCTGACCCACGAGAGCAACGCCACGGCCCGCACCCTCTACGAGAGCGTCGCGCAGCGCAGCGGCTTCATCCAGTACCGAAAGCTCCTGTGACCCGCGCCCTCCTCATGGCCCCCGGCCCCGAGCCGCGTCCCTTCCTGGGCGTCGCCTGCTCGCGCACGGGCCGGGCCTGGCGCGAGCGCTGCGACGCGGCCGCCGCGCAGCGCTCGCTCGCCATGGCGCAGGCGCATGGGATCCCGGACGTGGTGGCGCGCGTGCTGGCCGGGCGCGGCGTCGCGCTCGGCGACGTGCCCTCCTTCCTCGCCCCGAAGCTGCGCGCCCTCATGCCGGACCCCCTGGTGCTCCAGGACATGGGCGCGGCCGCCGCGCGGCTCGCGGTGGCCGTCACCCGGGGCGAGCGCGTCGCCATCTTCGGCGACTACGACGTGGACGGCGCCTGCGCGGCGGCGCTGCTGGGCGGATATCTCCGGGCCTGCGGCGCCCCTTTCGAGATCCACATCCCGGACCGGATCACGGAAGGCTATGGCCCGAACGTGGGCGCGATCCGGGCCCTGGCCCAGCGCGGGGCAGGGCTCCTCGTCACGGTGGATTGCGGCACGGCGAGCCACGAGCCCCTCGCCGAGGCGCGCCGCCTCGGCCTCGGCGCCGTCGTCCTCGACCATCACGGGGCGCCCGAGACCCTGCCCGAGGCGGACGCCCTCGTGAACCCGAACCGGGCCGACGACCTGTCGGGCCTCGGCCATCTCTGCGCCGCCGGCGTGGTGTTCCTCACCCTTGTCGCGCTCAATCGGACCTTGCGCGAGGCGGGGTTCTTCCGCGAGCGCCGCGAGCCGGACCTCCTGGAGGGCCTCGACCTCGTGGCGCTCGCCACCGTGGCCGACGTGGTGCCGCTCATAGGTCTCAACCGCGCCTTCGTGCGCGGGGGGCTCGCCGTGATGCGCTCCCGCGGGAGGCCGGGCCTAGCGGCCCTGTTCGACGTGGCGGGGCTCTCGACGGCGCCGGAGTGCTGGCACCTGGGCTATCTGCTGGGTCCGCGCATCAATGCGGGCGGGCGCATCGGCAACGCCGCGCTCGGCGCGACCCTGATGCTCGCGCAGGACCCCGCGGAGGCCGCGCGCATCGCCGCGGAGCTCGACCGGCTCAACCGGGAGCGCCAGGAGATCGAGAAGGCGGCGCTGCTGGAGGCGGAGGCGCAGGCCGAGGCCGCGCTCGCCGCCGAGCCCGACGCTCCCGTGCTCGTGACGCTGTCGGGCGCCTGGCATCCGGGCGTAGTGGGCCTGATCGCCTCGCGCCTCAAGGAGCGCTTCCGCCGCCCCGCCTTCGCCTTCGCGGTGAACGAGGCGGGCGTCGCGACGGGCTCGGGCCGCTCCGTCGCCGGGGCCGATCTCGGCCTCGCCGTACGCGCCGCCGTGGAGGCGGGGCTCGCGGTCAAGGGCGGGGGGCACGCCATGGCGGCCGGGGCGACCGTGCCGGGCGCGTCGCTGCCCGCCTTCGCGGCCTTCGTGGCCGGGCGCCTGGCCGAGCCCGTCGGCGAGGCCCGCCGCTCCGACGGGCTCGCCGTCGACGCGGCGCTCACCGCCGGGGGCGCCCGGGTCGAGCTCGTGAAGGCGCTGGACGCCGCCGGTCCCTTCGGCGCCGGCTGCCCAGA
>DASPJU010000290.1:0-4451 GCA_035628475.1 Salinarimonas sp.
GCCGGGCATGGCGCCGCCGCGCTCGCAGATCACCGGGCGCATGTTGAAGGGCGCCGTGGCGGCGGAGGCGGGCAGGCTCGCGAGCGTCGGCGAGAAGACTCCCGGGCCCGTGGCGAAGCCGCGGTCGAAGAGCTCCGCCGCCTTGAGGGTGCGCTCGTTGCCGTTGCGCGAGCCGAACACCACCGTGATCAGGCGGCGGCCGTTCTGGGTGGCGCTCGCCACCACGTTGAAGCCCGAGGCGCAGATGAAGCCCGTCTTCATCCCGTCCGCGCCGGGATAGCGGCCCATCAGGCCGTTGTGGTTGCGCATCACCCGCTTGCCGAACTGGATCCCGTCGATCCGGAACAGGTCCGCGTGCTCGGGGAACTCGAGGATGAGGGCGCGGCCGAGGATCGCCATGTCGCGCGCGGAGGTCTGCTGGCGCTCGTCGGGCAGGCCGTGCGGGTTGACGAAGCGGCTCTCGCGCATCCCCAGCCGCTGCGCCTGCATGTTCATCATGTCGGCGAAGCCCTCGACGGAGCCGCCGAGGCCCTCCGCGATGGCGACGGAGACGTCGTTGGCGGACTTGACCATGATGATCTTGAGGGCGTTGTCGAGGGTGAGCTCGATGCCCGGCTTGAAGCCCATCTTGGAGGGCGGCATGGCGGCCGCGTTCTCGGAGATGGCGAGCGCCTCGTCCAGCCTGGCGCGCCCCTCGCGCACCTCGCGCAGGGCCACGTAGGCGGTCATCAGCTTGGTGACCGAGGCGGGAAACCAGGGATCGGTGGCCTTCTCGGCGTGGATGACCTTGCCGGTCTCGACATCCACCACGAGGGAGGGCGTCTGGGCACCGGCGCCGCCGGCGGCGGCGAGGCCGAGGGCGAGGGCGATCAGGCGAAGGGCTCGGCTCGCTCGCATGCGGGTCGGGTCTCCAGAAGCTGCGGATCAGGTGAACGCCGCCGGGCACGGAACGGGTCCGAACGAGACGGTTGTAGAGCGCGGCGGCGGACGTGAAAAGACGTCGCGGTCGTGGCAAGACGCGCTATCAAGCGCACCGACGTGGCGACAACGTGGCATGGGCCGCGCGGACTGAGGCTTGACGGACATGTCCCTGCTCTGGATTCCGGCCACCCTCGCCGCCGCGGCGGCCCAGACCGCCCGCAACGCCACCCAGCGCCGGCTCACCGAGACCATCGGCACGGTGGGCGCGACTCAGGTGCGATTCCTCTACGGGCTCCCATTTGCCGCGATCTTCCTTATCGCCGCGTTAACCATCACGGGGGAGCGCCTGCCGCGCCCGGACGGCGGCTTCCTGCCCTTCGTGGCCGCCGGGGCCGCGGCCCAGATCCTCGCCACGGGGCTGATGCTCGCGGCCATGCGCGAGCGCTCCTTCTCGGTCGTCACCGCCACCGTCAAGACCGAGCCGGTGCAGACGGCCGTGTTCGGCCTCCTCGTGCTGGGCGATCCCGTGACGCCCCTGGGCCTCGCCGCGATCCTGTGCGCGACCGTGGGCGTGATCGCGATGTCGGCGGGCACGGGCGCGCGTGCGGGAGCCCGCCCGATCCTCATGGGGCTGGCGGCCGGCGCCCTCTTCGCGGTCTCGGCGATCGGCTTCCGCGGGGCGATCCTGGCCCTCGACTCAGGGGGTACGCTGATGCGCGCCTCGACCACGCTGGTGTGGGGCCTCGCGCTGCAGAGCCTCGCCCTCACGGCCTGGCTCGCGTGCTTCGACCGGGCGGCGCTCACGGGAAGCCTGCGGGCCTGGCGGCCTTCCCTGGCGGCGGGGTTCCTGGGCGCGCTCGCCTCCCAGTTCTGGTTCATCGCCTTCGCCCTCACCACGGCCGCCAACGTGCGCACGCTCGCCCTCGCGGAGGTGCTCATGGCCCAGGCGGTCTCGCGCAGGCTGCTCGCGCAGGGGACGACCCCGCGCGAAGTGCTGGGGCTCGCCCTCGTGACCCTCGGCGTGGCGGTGCTCCTGTGGGCGCAGGCGTGAGGGACGTTCAGCCCGTATGGCAGCGGTCCGGCAGGCGCAGGCGCCCCGCGAGCGAGCGGTCGCCCAGGGCGGCGAAGCAGCCATTGGCGTAGGCCCGCTCGCGGTGCCCGTAGGTGAGGGGCGCGCCGTCGGAGCCCACGACGGTGCCGCCCGCGAGCGTCACCACGGCGTCGCCCGCCGCCGTGTCCCATTCCATGGTGCGGGCGCAGCGCACATAGACGTCGGCCTCCCCCTCCGCGATGAGCCCGAACTTCATCGCCGAGGAGGCGGTGCGCCGCTCCGGCGCCGCGAGCGCCACGAGCGCCGCCTCGCTCGCGGGATCCCCATGGCGCTTGCTCACCAGCGCGACGGCGCCCCGGGACGGGGCCGGGCGGGTGCGCAGGGGCGCGAAGACGAGGGAGGGCTCTTCCTCGGCGGGCTCGAAGCGGGCGCCCTCGGCCCGGTCGCCCGCGCGCCAGATCCGCCCCAGCGCCGGCGCCAGCACGACGCCCGCGACGGGACGCCCATGCGCCACGAGCGCGATGTTGACCGTGTATTCGGGCTCGCCCGCCAGGTAGGCCTTGGTGCCGTCGAGGGGATCGGCGAGGAAGAACACGCCGCCCGCGGCCGCCAGGCAGGCCGTCTCCTCGGCCACGATCGGGACGGCGGGCCAGGCCTGCGCCAGGCGGGCCAGGATCAGGGCCTCGGCCGCGAGATCGGCGCCGCTCGTGGGGCTGCCGTCCTCCTTCAGGCGCCCGGCGACCCTGCCCTGGAGCCCGCGCAGGAGCGCGCCTGCCGCGAGAGCGATGCCGGAGAGGTGCGCCGCGACGTCCTGCCGTTGGGTGAGGTCGATGCCCATGGATGACCAACCGATACGACGTTCATGTGACGACGCCTGGGGACGCTTTTCAAGCCGTGCGAACGCGGCTATCCGATGGCGGGCCCGGATCGGCGCCCGCGCGCCGCTCGCCGAGCACGTCTTCAACGCCCAAGAATCCCGGAGCCTTGTCCCATGGTGGCGGTCACGCTGGACTCCCTCGACCTCGCGGCACTCCTGTGCTCGCGGGTGTGCCACGACGTGATCTCGCCCGTCGGCGCCATCGTGAACGGCCTCGAGGTGCTAGAGGACGAGAGCGACGCCTCCATGAAGGAGTTCGCCCTCGACCTCATCCGCAAGAGCGCCCGCCAGGCCTCGGCCCGGCTCCAGTTCGCGCGGCTCGCCTTCGGGGCCGCGGGCTCGGCCGGCGCGGCCATCGACCTGTCCGACGCGGAAGGGGTCGCCAAGGGATTCTTCGGCGACGAGAAGACGGGGCTCGCCTGGAGCGCGCCGCGCCTCCTCCTGCCGAAGAACCGCGTCAAGCTGCTCCTCAACCTCGTCGTCGTGGCCTCGCAGGCCATCCCCCGGGGCGGGCAGATCACCGTGACCGTCGAGGGCGACGCCAAGGCGTCCCGCTTCACGATCCTCTCCAAGGGGATCAATGCCCGCATCCCGCCCCACGTGGAGGCGCTCATGGCGGCGGCCCCCGAGAGCGGCACCGTCGACGCCCACGGCATCCAGGCCTTCTACGCCGGCATGGTGGCCCGCGCCGCGGGCATGAAGGTCACCTTCGCGATCGCCGGCGACGAGGTCACGATCCTCGCCGAGATGGACCCCGAGAACCCGAACTCGGCTCCCATCGACACGGGCATGATCGGCTGAGGGCCGGTTCCAAGCCGACGGAAATGCTCTAGGGTCACGCTTCGAGAGAGCCGAGCAGGGGAGCCGGGGAGAGCATGGAAGGGGTCACGGTCGTCGATCATCCGCTGGTGCAGCACAAGCTCACCCTGATGCGGGACAAGAAGCGCTCCACCAAGGGCTTCCGCCAGCTCCTCAACGAGATCGGCATGCTGCTGGCCTACGAGGTCACCCGCGACCTGCCCCTCGAGAGCGTCGAGATCGAGACGCCGATCACGACCATGCAGGCGCCCCAGATCGCGGGCAAGAAGCTCGTGCTCGCCCCGATCCTGCGCGCCGGCGTGGGCTTCCTCGACGGCATGCTCACCCTGGTGCCCTCGGCCCGTGTCGCCCATGTGGGGCTCTACCGCGATCCCGAGACCCTCCAGGCCGTGGAATACTACTTCAAGGCGCCCTCGGACCTCGCCGACCGCCTGGTGCTGGTTCTGGATCCCATGCTCGCGACCGCCAACTCGGCGGTGGCGGCGGTGGACCGGCTGAAGGAACGCGGCGCCCGCGACCTGCGCTTCGTGTGCCTGCTCGCGGCGCCCGAGGGCATCGAGCGCATGCGCGCCGCCCATCCGGACGTGCCGATCTGGACCGCCGCCATCGACGAGCGCCTGAACGACCACGGCTATATCGTGCCGGGATTGGGCGATGCGGGCGACCGCATGTTCGGAACCCGTTAGGCCGCATCGAGGTCGAGGTCCCGGCACCCGACCACCCGTCCGACCAGGAGGAGGCCCCATGCGCTTCATCGTCGCCGATTGGGGCACGACCCGCTTC
>DASPJU010000291.1:0-4819 GCA_035628475.1 Salinarimonas sp.
TCCTCATCGGCGGCGCCGAGATGGTGTCCCGCGGGGGCGGCTCGATGGAGCAGCAACAGCCCCAGGGGCGCACCGGCGCGCCTCAGGACGAGATGGGGCGCTTCGTCTCGGCCATCCTCGGCAACACCGAGGACGTCTGGCGCGAGCAGCTGCCCCGCCAGGTCAACCGCAAATATGTCGACCCCAAGCTCGTGATCTTCTCGGGCAGCACGCGATCGGGCTGCGGGGCCGCGCAGTCGGCCATGGGGCCGTTCTACTGCCCCCTCGACCAGACGGTCTATATCGACCTCACCTTCTTCAACGAGATGAGGACGCGCTTCCGCGCCGGCGGCGACTTCGCCTATGCCTACGTGATCGCCCACGAGGTCGGGCACCATGTCGAGAACGTGCTCGGCATCCTGCAGCGCGTGCAGAGCCGCCAGCGCGAGGTGAGCCAGACCGAGGCGAACGCGCTCTCCGTGCGGGTCGAGCTCATGGCCGACTGCCTCGCGGGCGTCTGGGCCTTTCACTCGAACCAGAAGTGGAAGTCGCTGGAGCAGGGCGACGTCGAGGAGGCGGTCGCGGCCGCCGAGGCGATCGGCGACGACCGGCTGCAGAAGCAGGGCGGGGGCCGGGTCGTTCCCGACAGCTTCACCCACGGCACCTCGGCCCAGCGCGTGCGCTGGCTGATGGCGGGCCTCAAGTCCGGCCAGATCTCGGATTGCGACACGTTCCGGGCGTCGCGGCTCTAGCAGCCCCTCAGGCTGGCCAGCACCGCCCGCGCCTCCTCGCCGGTCGTCGCCCGGAGCGCCCGCAGCGCGCCGTTCACGTTGGCCGGGCGCACCGCGAGGCTCGCGGCGGAGCAGACGAGGCGCAGGACCGCGCGCTCGTGGAGGCCCGCGGCGCGGGCGAGCAGGATCACCCCGCGCTCGTGGGCCCCCGCCAGCAGGTTGAGCGCCAAGCCCGGCGCGATGCCGGCCGCGGGGGCCAGGATCCAGGCGGCCTCGGCGAGGCTCGGGGGCTCCTCCAGGCCCAGGACCGCCGCCTCGGCGTCGCCCGGCGGATCGGGCCGGCGCGCCGCCTCCGCCCGAAAATCCTCCAGATCGGCCGCCTCGTAGGCGAAGCCCGCCGCGACGAGCCGCGCCTTCAGCCCCGCGTCGAGATGGGGCCAGAGCGCGTCGACCGCGCTGTCGGGCAGGTCGGCGCGCTCGCACAGGGCCGCGCGCAGGACGGGGTCGGTCGCCGCGCCCGCCGCCAGAGCCGCGAAGGTCGCGCGCCCGATCCGGGCGCGGCGGTTGCGCAGGATCGCGAGCAGCGCCTCGCGGTCGCCGCGCAGCCACATGAGCGTGGTCGCGGCCTCCCCGAGCTCGGCCCGCGTCGCGAGCGCCCGCACATGGTCGAGACCCTCCTCCGAGGCCACCTGCAGTAGATGCTCGGCCTTGAGATTGCGCCCGTGCCGGAGCACGGGCTCGGCGATCTCGATGGGCTCGCGGGCGAGCGCGAGCAGCAATTCCGGCGGGGTCGCGTCCAGGGTCGCCAGCCGCCGCGCCGCCTCGCGCCGGCCCTCGCCGGAGGCGAGGCGGGTCGTCTTCCAGATGAGCTCGGCGCAGGCCCGGCGCCGCTCCTCGGTGAGCCGCCAGCCCCGGGCGGTCAGCACGTCGACGAGCACGTCCAGGACCTCGTCGGGCGAGACCCGCGCCCCGCGCGCCGCCAGGGCGTCGAGCCTGTCGTGCAGCGATGGCGGGCGGACCGCCTGCTCCATGCCCATGGTTGGCGCCTCGTGGCGGCTTGACGGGGGCTGCCGGGTTGACGTCTCTCAGGGCCTTGATGGCGCGCGGTCGTTTAAGGCCGGGTTAACCATGCGCGCCCGGAGGCCCCGATGCCCATCGACGAGTCCCTGCCCTTCGTGCCGCTCGCCATCGCGGTGCTCACCGTCTCCGACACCCGCTCCCTCGAGGGCGACCGCTCCGGCGACACCCTCGTCGACCGGCTCGTCAAGTCCGGCCACCGCCTGGCGGCCCGTGCCATCGTGCGCGACGAGGTCGAGGCGATCCAGGCGCAGGTGCGGGCCTGGATCGAGGACCCCGCCGTCGACGTGGTGATCTCGACGGGCGGCACGGGCTTCACGGGCCGCGACGTCACCCCGGAGGCGATCGAGCCCCTGTTCGAGAAGCGCATGGACGGCTTCTCGGCTGTCTTCCACCGGATCTCCTACGACAAGATCGGCACCTCCACGATCCAGTCGCGGGCCACCGGCGGGGTCGCGGGGGCCACCTACATCTTCGTGCTGCCGGGCTCGCCGGGCGCCTGCCGGGACGCCTGGGACGGGATCCTCGCCGCCCAGCTCGACTATCGCCACCGCCCCTGCAACTTCGTCGAGATCATGCCGCGGCTCGACGAGCACCTGAAGCGGGGCAAGCTGAAGGGGTGAGAACGGCGAGGTCGGGAGGTTCGCCGAACGGTGCCTCCCCTCCACCCACTCATGCTGAGGCGCCTCGCATCGCGGGGCCTCGAAGCACGCACCACGCCTGCCACGCGCGACGGAGCTCCCCGAAGCGCCCTTCCAGGCTCGGCTCACGCCGAGCACCTCAGGACGAGGGTGGAGGGCGGGATTGGCGGGGTTGGGGCGAGCCTCCTCGCGCATCCCTCCCATCCGAGACAGGGCGCTCCGCCCACCTTGCCCTTGCATCCGCGCAAGCATGGCCGCGATTGCGGCGCGTCGGCGGGCGGCCTATCTAACGCGGGCCTTCGACGGGCCGCTTCGCCCGCCCTTGCCTGAAAGGAAGCTGCCCATGGCGCGCGACGTGTCCGATTCGACGCCGATCGAATCGCGCGACGAGCTCGTGGCCTGGGTCGCCGGGGGCGAGAAGCCCGCGGGCGAGTGGCGGCTGGGCACCGAGCACGAGAAGGTGCCGTTCCACGCGGCGGACGACTCGCCGGTTCCCTATGGCGGCGAGCGCGGCATCGGGGCGCTGCTGGAGGGCCTGCGCCGGGAGACCGGCTGGGCGCCGATCCACGACGGCGAGGCGATCATCGGCCTCGTCGACGAGGCGGAGGGCGGGGCGATCTCCCTGGAGCCCGGCGGCCAGTTCGAGCTCTCGGGCGCCCCCGTCGCCACCCTGCATGAGACGCGCGACGAGCTCGACGCGCACCTGTCGGCCCTGCGGCGCGTGGCCGAGCCCATGGGCATCCGCTTCCTCACCTTGGGCATGTCGCCCCTGTGGCGGCGTGACGAGACGCCCGTCATGCCCAAGAGCCGCTACTGCATCATGATGGGCTACATGCCCAAGGTGGGGCGGCTGGGCCTCGACATGATGCTGCGCACCTCCACGGTGCAGGTGAACCTCGACTACGCGTCCGAGGCCGACATGGTGCGCAAGCTGCGCGTCTCGCTCGCCCTCCAGCCCCTCGCCACGGCGCTGTTCGCCAACTCGCCCTTCACGGACGGGCGCCCCAACGGCCACCTCTCCCAGCGCTCCGCCATCTGGCGCGACACCGACCCGGACCGCACGGGCATGTTCCCGCAGGCCTTCCGGGAGGGCTTCGGCTACGAGGCCTATGTCGACTGGGCGCTCGACGTGCCGATGTATTTCGTCAAGCGCGGGACGACCTATCACGACGTGGCGGGGTCGAGCTTCCGCGACCTGCTGGCGGGGCGCCACCCCGCGCTTCCTGGCGAGCGCGCCACCCGCTCGGACTGGGCCAACCACGTCTCCACCGTGTTCCCCGAGGTGCGCCTCAAGCGCTATCTCGAGATGCGCGGCGCCGATGTCGGGCCGCCCGCCATGATCTGCGCGCTGTCCGCGTTCTGGGTGGGCCTGCTCTATCACGGCTCCTCGCTCGACGGGGCCTTCGACCTCGTGCGGGGCTGGAGCGACGCCGAGCGCGAGGCCATGCGGGCCGAGGTGCCGCGCCTTGCCCTCGACACGCCGGCGCCGGGCGGGCGGACGCTTCGCGACCTCGCCCGCGAGGCGCTCGCGCTCTCCCGCGCGGGGCTCGCGGCGCGCGGCCATGGGGAGGAGGCCTATCTCGATCCCCTCGACGCCATCGCGGCGAGCGGGCGGACGCAGGCGCACGAGCTGCTGGCGCTCTATCACGGAGCGTGGGGCGAGAGCGTGCGGCCGGCGTTCCGGGAGCGGGTGTTCTGACGCCCCTCCCCTCTCCCATCCGGGAGAGGGGGCCACCGCCCCCATGACAACCCCGCGCGCGCCTGCTAGAGCGCGGGCCATGTCCGATCCCCTCGTCCTGATCCCGGCCCGGATGGCCGCGACGCGCCTGCCCGGCAAGCCGCTCGCCGACATCGCGGGCGAGCCCATGATCGTCCATGTCTGGCGCCGCGCCCGCGAGGCGGGGATCGGCCCCGTGGCGGTGGCGACGGACGATCCCCGGATCGCCGCGGCCGTCGAGGCGGCGGGCGGGCGGGCCGTGATGACCCGGGCCGACCATCCCTCGGGCTCCGACCGCATCCACGAGGCCGCCGAGATCCTCGATCCGGAGGGCCGCCACGACGTGATCGTCAACGTCCAGGGCGACTTCCCCACCATCGATCCCCGCATCGTCGCGGCCTCGATCCTGCCGCTGGCCGACCCCGCCGTCGCGATCGCGACGCTCGCGGGCGAGATCACGGACGAGGAGGAGCGCGGCAACCCCAACGTCGTGAAGGTGGTGGGCTCGCCCGTCGCGCCGGGGCGCCTGCGCGCGCTCTACTTCACCCGCGCCACCGCCCCGTCCGGGGATGGCCCGCTTTTCCACCACATCGGCCTCTATGCCTATCGACGCGATGCGCTGGAGCGCTTCGTCGCGCTGCCACAAAGCCCGCTTGAAAAGCGCGAGCGGCTGG
>DASPJU010000292.1:0-10308 GCA_035628475.1 Salinarimonas sp.
ACGGAGGAGCGGTAGCTCGTCTTCTTGATGCCGAAACCCTTGTAGGCGGCGCGCCAGGCCGCGACGCCGGGGATCTCGGACAGCTCGACCCCCTCCCAGCGGGCGCGGCAGGCCGCCTCGCGCTCGGCGATGAGCGCGTCGAGCTCCGGCGGGCGCGTGGCCGGGATCGCGAGATCCTCCGCCACCGTCACGGCGCAGCGGAAATCGGGAAAGCGGGGCACGACGTCGGTGATGCCAAGCGTGAGCGTCATGCCCTGCTTGTCCTATGCCGCGGCGGCCGGGGCAAGCGGGGCCTTCGATCACGGCAACGGAGGATTAGCACCGCGCGGCCATGATGGGCGCGACTCCCCGGGAGACGAACCCATGACCGTCCCGCCCCAGACCCCGCCCGCCGCCCCCGGCGCCGACGTGGAGATCGTCGGCGCCGAGGACCTCGCCGGGATCGAATCCGCCTGGCGGGCCCTGTTCGTCGAGGCCGTGGAGCCCAATCCGTTTCTCGGCCCCGATTTCCTGATCCCGCTCGCGGCGCTCCGCGGCGGGCGCTTGCGGGTCGCGCTGGCCTGGCGCCGGGCCGGCGGCGGTCGAAGCCTTTCGGCCCTGATGCCCTTCGTCCTGGAGCCGGGCCTGCCCCTGCTGCGCCCGCCGCTCCTGCGCGCCTTCGCCGATCCCCTGGTCTCGAACGCGACCCCGCTCATCGCCGCCGGGCGCGCCGACGAGGTCGCGGCCGTGCTCCTCGACGGCCTGGCGCGGCTGCACCCGGGGGCCGTCCTCCTCCTCGACGGCATCCGCCTCGACGGGCCGGCCGCGACGGCGCTCGCCGCCACGCGCCCTCCGTCCGTCGACGTCGCCCGCTTCGAGCGCGCGGCGATCCGGGCCGGGGCGGGGCTCGACGCCTATCTGGAGGAGCGCGTGCCGGGCAAGCGCGTGCGCGAGCTGCGCCGCTGCGAGCGCCGCCTCGCGGAAGCCGGCCCGGTCACCCGTGAGACCCTCTGGGGCGCGGCGGCGCGCCCGGCGGTCGAGGCCTTCCTGGCGCTGGAGGCGTCGGGCTGGAAGGGCCGTCAGGGCACGGCGCTGGCGAGCCGCCCGGCGGATCTCGCCTTCGCCCGCGCGGCCCTGTCGGGCGCGACGCCCGCCGTCGCGGCGGACCTGCTCACGGTGGCGGGCCGCCCGGTGGCGGCGGCGGTGCACCTGCTCGCCGGCGACGATGCGGTGGCCTTCAAGTGCGCCTATGACGAGGCCTGGGCCAAGGCCTCGCCGGGCGCCGTGCTGGACCTCCACACCCTGGAGACGGTGCTGGGCTCGGGCCGCATCGGCCTGATGGATTCGGGCGCCCAGCCGGGCCATCCCGTCGAGGCGCTGTGGCGCGAGCGGATCGCCTATGGCGACCGGCTCGTCGCCCTCGACCGGCGCACGGCCTCCGACGAGCTGGAGGCCCTGGCCCGGCGCCTCGCCGGGCTCTCCGCCATGGCCAGCACCGCCAAGGGCATCGTGAAGCGCGCGCTCGGCCGCAAGAGCACGGCCTTGCGCAGCGCGTGAGAGGTCAGGACGCGAGCCGCGCGCTCAGGCGCTTGAGGCCCTGGCGGCCGGCGCGGCGCAGGCGCTCCACCGCGAGAAGGCGGCGGAACGAGGCCTCGTCCATGCCGCCCGGCGCGAGCAGCAGGTCCCCGACCCGCTCGCGGTCCGGATAGAGCTCATCGAGCACGCCCCCCGGCAGGCTCGCCGAATCGAGGCGGCGGGCGAAGCCGTCCCGGTGCAGGGCGCGCACGATGGCGTCCTCCAGGACGAGGCCGGGGGCGAAGCGGCGCAAGGTCTCGTCATAGGCCGTCTTGAGGAGATGCGCCGTGCCGCCGCAGACCAGCGCGAGGCTCGCGGCGATCGGCCGCCCGTCCAGGGTGAGGAGGTCGGCCCGCGCCCGCACGGGGCCACCCTGCGTCCGAAAGAGGCGGCGGGCGAAGGCGGCGGTGCGGGGATCGGCCGCGAGCGCCGTGCCGCCGCGGCCCTTCCAGCCGGCGGCCTCCAGCGCCAGGAACGCCTCCACGGCGGATGCGAGCGCCTCGCCCTCGGTCGCGCAGCGATGCGCCAGCGCGCCCGTCTCGGCGAGACGACGCCCCAGGCGCCGCAGGCTCCGGCGGCGGCCGCGCCCGAGGGTCGCCTCGTAGGCCTCGTAGTCGGCGCGCCGGTCCAGCACCGGGCGGCTGAAGGCGCCCTCGACGGCGTGCGGCCAGCCCCGGCGCGCCAGGCCCGCCATGAGCGCGGCGCCGGCCGGATCGTCGAGCGGCAGGAGCGGCCAGGCGAAGGGGCCAGTGCCGGCCGCGAGCGCCAGCCCGTCGAGGAGCGCCGCCATGGCCGTATCCGGCTCGCCCGCGTCGATCAGCGGCGTGGAGGCGACCGCGTAGGGCGAGGTCCAGGCGCCCGCCCGCCGGCGCGCCCCGAAGCGCACGCCCCCGGCGGAGAGCGGCAGGAGCGCCACGAGCCGGTCGCCCCGGCGCGCCGCGAGCACCCGCGGCGCCCGCCCGATCCCGGCCTCCGCATGGGCCGCGATCACCGCGTGGGACGCGAAGGGACTTGGCGCGACCGCGCGCGACAGGAGCTCGTCCCAGGCGCCGGCATGGGCCTGCATGGCGGGCCAGTCGAGGATCTCGACGATGGGGGGCGGGCGCAGGGCCGGGGGAACGGAGGCGTCCATGGCGCTCAAGGGACCGGCCGGGCCAGGAGATGGGTCGCGATGCCCAGCCGCCGGCGCGCCGCGAGGGCGAGCATGGCGGTCCGCAGCACCCCGGCGGTCGCGGTGGCGGCCGCGGCGCCGGCCGCGCCGAACGCCGGGATGAGCGCCAGCGCCAGCGCCGCCGTGACCGCGACCGCGGCGATCGACAGGGCGGCGCAGAGCCGCTCGGCGCCGAGCATGGTGAGCAGGTCCTCCGCGGGCCCGCAGGCGGCCTGCCCGAGGGTGCCGGCGACCAGGATGGCGAGCAGCGGCACGCCCGCCGCGAAGCCCGGGCCGAACAGGGCGAGCAGGAGGGGAGCCGCGAGCAGCACGCCCGTCCCCGCCGCCAGGGTCGCGAGCGACACGAGCCGCACCGTGCGGGCCGCCAGCACGGCGAGCGTCGCCCGGTCGGCGAGCGCGCCGGCTTCCGCGAAGCGCCCGGCGGTCGCGGCGGTCGCGGCATAGGGCACGAAGGCCACGAGCTGGAGCAGACGCGTCGCCGCGAAATAGAGCCCCACCGCCTCGGGCGGCGCCAGCAGGCTCAGGAGGAGGACGTCGAGATAGCTGTTGGCGAGCGTCGCGAGGTCCACCAGCGCGATCGGCAGGGACGTCGCGGCCCATTCGCGGACCCGCAGCGCTCTGGGTCCGGGCGGCAGGGCCCGGCGCAAGCGGACCGCGAGCAGGAGCGCCTGGACGGCGAGCGAGAGCGCCACCGCGATCGCGAAGGCGATCATCGCCACGGCCGGCTCGGCGGGCGCGCCCGCGGCCATGAGGGCGAGCATGAAGACGACGATGAGGGCCGGGCGCAGGAGATAGGGCGGGGCGATGGCGAGTCCCGTCCAGTGGAAGGCCCGCGCGACGCCCTCGAGGTAGTCCTGCATGGCAAAGAGCGGCAGCACGACGAGCGCCACCGCGAGAGGCGCGAGATGCGCGCCGCCCACGAGGTCGCGGGCGAGCCACAGGGCCACGGCGCCGAGCCCCGCGACCGCGAGGGCGCTCGCGAGCACGAACCCGGCGCCCGCGGCGAGGAAGCCCCGGGCCAGCTCGTCCCGGCCTCGGGCGCGGTAGCCCGGCACGAATCGGTAGACCGACTGCCCCACGCCCCAGAGCGCTCCGTGTCCGAGGATCGCGACCCAGATCCACACGGTGGCGTAGACTCCGTACTCGGCCTTGCCGAGCAGCCGCGCCAGGAGCACCTGCACCCCGTAGGCCAGCGCCGCGCCCGCGACCCGGATCGCCAGCACCACGAGGGCGGAGCGCTGCGCCCCGGCCAGCGCCGAGCCCTCCTCCACCGTCGCCGCCGCCGCGATCATGCGCCCGTCCCCCGAAGCCGGAGCCGACGTTAGGGGACGCGCGTTTCGGAGGGCTTAAGTCCCCGGGATCCTCACGCGACCCGCAGGATGCCCGCCATCCCGGCCCCGTGGTGATCCAGGATGTGGCAATGGACCATCCAGTCGCCCGGGGGCCCCGCCACGAAGGCGATCTCGGCGCGGCCGCGGGCGTCCAGGAGCACCGTGTCGCGCCATTCGCGCCGGAACGGCGCCGCGCCGTTGCGCGACAGCACCCGGAACACGTGGCCGTGCAGGTGCATGGGATGCGGCCAGGCGGTGTCGTTGACGATCCGCATCCGGTAGGAGCGCCCGGAGACGAGCGTGGCGAGGACCGGATGGGCGTGGTGGCCCTCCGCCGCGTGGCCGTTGAGCGTCCAGGCGATGCCCCGGCCCGCCATCTCGCGGGTGAGCCCGCCCATGGCGCCGCCCGCGAGGCGCAGCTCCAGGACCTCGTCGGCCGCGGGATCGGGCTCGGGTAGGGGATTGGCGGGCAGGAGCGGCGCCAGGGGCAGCATCTCCTCGCGGATCGCCTCGCTCTCGTAGGCGAGGTTCACCAGGCCGTAGGCGAAGCGCGGGTTGCCGTGGTCGACCACCGCCGCGACGGAGCGCGGCTCGCCGAGGCAGTCGAGGAGGAGGTCGACGCGCTGGCCCGGCGCCAGCACCACGCGCCCGTCCTCGGGGGCATGGGGCTCGACCGGATGCCCGTCGGTGGCGATCACCACGGGCGCGTGGTCCCGGAAGGCGAGGGCGTAGATGCGCGCGCTCGAGGCGTTGACGAGGCGCAGCCGCAGCCGCTCCCCCGCGCGCACCGCGACGGTCTCGGCCGAGGAGCCGTTCAGCGTCACGACCTGGCCGAGCCGCCCGGCATGGGCGGCGTCGTGAAAGCCGCCGAAGGGCGCCAGCGCCGCCTCGCGGGTGACGCGCCAGTCCTGGAGCACCCAGACCAGGTCGCGGTCGACGGGCAGCGGCGCCCGCTCCTCGACGACGAGCGCGCCCGCGAGCCCCCGCCCCACCGCCTCGGCGCTGGAGAGGTGCGGGTGGTACCAGAAGGTGCCCGCGTCGGGCAGGTCGAAGGCATAGACGAAGCGCCCGCCGCGGGCGGGGATGGGATCTTGCGTGACATGCGGCACCCCGTCCATGGCATGGGGCAGGCGCAGGCCGTGCCAGTGGACGGTGGTGTCGACGGGCAGGTGGTTCTCGACCTCGACCACCAACCGGTCGCCCTGGCGGGCGCGCAGGATCGGGCCCGGCACCGTGCCGCCGAAGGTCCAGACGGGGGTCGGCGGCCCGTCCGGGGCGACGAGGTTCGCCTCGCCGGGGGCGAGGACGAGGCGGTGGCGCACGGTCGAGGCGGCGCGCGCGGGCAGGCCCCGCCCCGCGGCGAGAGCGGCGGCGCCGGCGAGGATCGCGCGACGGGTGGGTGTGGGCATGGGGGCCTCCGCGCCGCATGGAATCGGGGTTCGGGCCCCGAGTCAAAGGCGTGCCCGGCGGATTGCGCAGCCGTGGTCTTGACTTGAGGCCTGCGGGGGTGCGACCTCGCGCCGCTTCATCGGCACAAGGGCGGACCATGGCGCGAGCGTTCATCTTTCCGGGGCAGGGCAGCCAGGCGGTCGGCATGGGCAAGGCGCTGGCCGAGGCCTTCCCCCAGGCGCGCGCGGTGCTCGACGAGGTCGACGACGCCCTGTCGCAGAAGCTCTCCACGCTCATGGCCGAGGGGCCGATGGAGGAGCTGACGCTCACCGCCAACGCCCAGCCCGCCCTCATGGCCGCGAGCCTCGCGGCGATCCGGGTGCTGGAGGCGGAAGCCGGCCTCGACCTCGGGCGCCACGCCGCCTTCGTGGCGGGGCATTCGCTGGGCGAGTACTCGGCGCTCGCCGCGGCCGGGACGCTCTCGATCGGGGACGCAGCCCGGCTCCTGCGCGTCCGCGGCAACGCCATGCAGGGCGCGACCCCCGTGGGGACGGGCGCCATGGCGGCGCTGCTCGGCCTGGAGCTCGAGGCCGCCCGCGAGGTCGCCCGCGAGGCGGCGGCGGGCGAGGTCTGCGACGTCGCCAACGACAATGGCGGCGCGCAGGTCGTGGTCTCGGGCCACAAGGCGGCCGTGGAGCGGGCGGTCGCGCTCGCCCCCGGACGCGGCGCCAAGCGCGCCGTGATGCTGGCGGTCTCGGCTCCCTTCCACTGCGCCCTCATGGCGCCCGCGGCCGACGCCATGCGCGAGGCGCTGGCGGGGGTGGCCCTGCGCGCGCCGGCGGTGCCCGTGGTGGCCAACGTGGAGGCCGCGCCGCTCACCGACCCGGACGCGATCCGCGACGCGCTGGTCCGCCAGGTCACGGGCACGGTGCGCTGGCGCGAGAGCGTCGCCTTCATGGCGGGGCAGGGGGTCGACGCCTTCGTCGAGGTCGGGGCCGGGAAGGTGCTCACCGGCCTCGTCAAGCGCATCGCCGCGGGCGCGGGCGCGGCCGCGATCGGAACCCCCGACGACGTCGCGGCTTTCAAGGCCACCCTGACCGCGTGACCGCCCGAGGAGGCGCAGGATGTTCGATCTCACCGGCCGCAAGGCCCTCGTCACCGGCGCCACCGGCGGCATCGGCGGCGCCATCGCCCGGGCGTTGCACGCGCAAGGGGCGACCGTCGCGCTCTCGGGCACGCGGCGGTCCGTGCTCGACGAGCTCGCGGGCGGCTTGGGCGAGCGCGTCCACGTCCTCGAGGCGAACCTGGCCGACAGGGATTCGGTCGAAGCCCTCGTGCCCGCGGCGGAAGCCGCGCTGGGCGGGCTCGACATCCTCGTCAACAATGCCGGCATCACCCGCGACAACCTCTTCCTGCGCATGAAGGACGAGGAGTGGGAGAGCGTGCTGTCCGTGAACCTCACGGCGGCCTTCCGCCTCTCGCGCGCGGCCGTGAAGGGCATGATGCGCCGCCGCCACGGGCGGATCGTCAATATCGGCTCGGTGGTGGGCTCGACGGGCAATCCGGGCCAGGGCAATTACGCGGCCGCCAAGGCGGGCCTGATCGGCCTGTCCAAGGCGCTCGCCGCCGAGATCGCGAGCCGCAACGTCACGGTCAACGTGGTGTCCCCCGGCTTCATCGAGTCGCCCATGACGGACGCGCTCAACGAGAGCCAACGCGGGGCGATCCTCGCCACGGTGCCGGCGGGGCGGCTGGGCCGCGGCGAGGAGATCGCCGCGGCGGTGGCCTTCCTGGCCTCGGACGAGGCGGCCTACGTCACGGGCGCCACGCTGCACGTGAACGGCGGCATGGCGATGCTGTGAGGCAGGGGCTCCGACTCACCGGACTTTCGAGCCCGGCCCGCTCGCCTGGTTCTGGCCTTGTCCCTGCGCGTTCTGCACGAGAGTGGACACCAGGTTCGTGCTGACGCCGCGCACGATCCCGGCGAGACCGCCCTGGCTCATCTGAGCGAGGCCGACCGCGATCTGGACGGCGGCGGCGAAGTTGCTGCCCTGGCCGCCCTGCGGCGGGGTCGGCTGGGTCGCCTGCTGAAGGGCGGGAGAGAGCGGCTGGGTCGACATGGAAATCCTCCGTTCGATCTGAGGTGAGGCGATTATACACAATTCATATTGATTATCTATAGTTAGTTTAGTTTATATATCAGCAGAAAGAAAATTATTGTCAGTTATATTCCTTCCGGATGTGCCAGGGCGGGACGCTTCTCGCCAGCCGCTTCGACCTGTGCTAAGCACCCCCCGGAGCCGTGGGGGCTTGACCGCCGACGGAAATCCCGCTTTGCACGGCATCGTCGGCGCTGCGTCGGAACGATGTCGCGGCCCCCTTCAACTCCGACGAGTCCCGCCATTCGACTGGGCTCCCATCGACGACTGACACGAGGAACGAACGATGAGTGACATCGCTGAGCGCGTGAAGAAGATCGTGGTCGAGCACCTGGGCGTCGAGGCCGACAAGGTGACCGAGAACGCGAACTTCATCGACGATCTCGGCGCCGACAGCCTCGACACCGTCGAGCTCGTGATGGCGTTCGAGGAGGAGTTCAACGTCGAGATCCCGGACGACGCGGCCGAGACGATCGTGACCGTCGGCGACGCGATCAAGTTCCTCGAGAAGAACGCGGGCTAGGGCGCCCCAGGCGCCCCGGCCCGCCGGGGCGTCCCGTCGATGTCAGGAAGCGGAACCATCATGCGTCGCGTCGTCGTCACCGGCCTCGGCCTGGTCACCCCCCTCGGTTGCGGGGTCGAGCCCACCTGGCGGCGCCTCGTCGCCGGCGAGAGCGGCGCGTCGCGCGTCGAGAAGTTCGAGACCGCCGACCTCGCCTGCAAGATCGCCTGCCAGATCCCCCGCGGGGACGGCACCGAGGGCACCTACAATCCCGACCAGTGGATGGAGCCCAAGGAGCAGCGCAAGGTCGACGAGTTCATCGTCTTCGCGATGGCCGCGGCCCGGCAGGCGCTGGAGGACGCTGGCTGGGCGCCCAAGACCCGCGAGGAGCAGACCTCGACGGGCGTGCTGATCGGGTCGGGCATCGGCGGCATCGAGGGCATCTACGAGGCGTCCACCATCCTCAACGAGAAGGGCCCCCGCCGCATCTCGCCCTTCTTCATTCCCGGCCGGCTGATCAACCTCGCCTCGGGCTACGTCTCGATCGAGCACGGGCTCAAGGGCCCGAACCATTCCGTGGTCACGGCCTGCTCCACGGGCGCGCACGCCATCGGCGACGCGGCGCGCCTCGTGGCGCTCGGCGACGCCGACGTGATGGTGGCGGGCGGCACCGAGTCGCCCATCAACCGCCTGGCGCTCGCGGGCTTCGCCTCGTGCCGCGCCCTGTCGACCCGCTTCAACGACGACCCCACCCGCGCCTCGCGCCCCTACGACCGCGACCGCGACGGCTTCGTCATGGGCGAGGGCTCGGGCGTGGTGGTGCTCGAGGAATACGAGCACGCCAAGGCGCGCGGCGCCAAGATCTACGCCGAGGTGGTGGGCTACGGCCTGTCGGGCGACGCCTATCACATCACCTCGCCCTCCGAGGACGGGGACGGCGCCTATCGCTGCATGCAGGCCGCCCTCAAGCGCGCCGGCGTCAGCCCCTCGGACATCGACTACATCAACGCCCACGGCACCTCGACGCCCCTGGGCGACGAGATCGAGCTGCGGGCCGTGGAGCGGCTCATCGGCAACGCCGCCGCGACCCTGTCGATGTCCTCCACCAAGTCGTCGGTCGGCCATCTGCTCGGCGCCGCGGGCGCCGTGGAGACGATCTTCACGCTGCTCGCCATGCGCGACGGCGTCGTGCCCCCGACCATCAACCTCGACAATCCCTCCGTCGAGACCCCCATCGACCTGACGCCGCGCCAGGCCAAGCACCGCACGATCGACGTGGCGCTGTCGAACTCCTTCGGCTTCGGCGGCACCAACGCCTCGCTCGTCTTCCGCAAGGCGGCCTGACGAGCCCTCCGCCGGCGGCGCGCCGCGGCCACGTCGCGGTGCATGGCCCGTCCGGCGCGCTTTCGCCACATTCGGGCTTAGGCTAGAACCGTCCCGTTCCGCCGGTCCGGCGGGCGTCCCGCTGCGCCAGCCCCCGTTCCCGCCGCATGTTCGGTCGACGCAAAGACCCCGTCCCCCCGCCCGCGCCGCCGTCGGAGGCGCTGCGCGTCGCCCCCAGGAGCCCGAGCGAGGCCATCAAGCCCACCGCCGCGCCCCCGCCCCCGCCCAAGGTGCGCCGGCCCCGCGGCGGCCTTCTCTCGACGCTGAGCGCCGCCTTCACCTTCGTGCTGGTGGCGGCGATCGGCGCCCTCGTGGCCGCCGCCTTCGTGAGCCGCCAGGCGAACGACCGGGGTCCGCTTCCGGTTGACAAGGTCGTGGTGATCCCCCGCAACACGGGCGTGAGCGAGATGGCCGAGCTGCTGCGCCGCGAGGGCGTCCTCGCCCAGCCGCTGCTGTTCGAGGTCTACGCGATGCTGAGCGGCAAGCGCGGCGCCCTGCGGTTCGGCGAGTACCAGTTCAAGGCGGGCATCAGCGTCGACGAGGCGATCGACGTCATCGCCTCGGGCAAGTCGATCCTCCACAGCTTCGCGGCGCCCGAGGGCCTGACCAGCCAGCAGATCGTCGCGCGCATGATGGAGAACGAGATCCTCACCGGCGAGCTGCGCGAGGCGCCGCCCGAGGGATCGCTGCTCCCCGACACCTACAGGTTCGAGCGCGGCATGACCCGCCAGCAGCTCGTCAACCTGATGCAGTCGAAGCAGCGCGAGGCGCTCGCCCAGATCTGGGCCCGGCGCGCGCCCGACATACCGGTCAAGACGC
>DASPJU010000293.1:0-2765 GCA_035628475.1 Salinarimonas sp.
GCGGCGCTTTCCAACCGCCTGCTGGAGCTCACCCCCGAGGGGATCCACCGTTTTCCCGGCGGCTACAGCGAATACGTGGCGCAGACCGGCCAGGAGGCGCCGGGCCTGCGGCACTGAGGGGCTCCTATAGCCTCTCCCCGCGCATCAGGCGCGGCGTCGAGGGCGACATGCCGGCCGCCTCGCGGATGAAGAAGCGCTTCAAGGCCGGCACGCGGTCGACGAGGCCGAGACCCAGGTCGCGCACGAGGCGGACCGGGGTAGCGTCGTTGGAGAACAGCCGGTTGAGGCCGTCCGTCACCACGCCCATGGCCAACGTGTCGAAGCGGCGCGCCCGCTGGTACTCCTCCAGCACGTCGGCGCCGCCCGGGTCCATACCGAGCCGCGCGGCGTCCACCACGGCTTCCGCCAGGGCCGCCACGTCCTTGAGGCCGAGATTGAGCCCCTGGCCCGCGATGGGGTGGATGACGTGGGCCGCGTCGCCCAAGAGCGCGAGGCGCTCCGCCACGAAGCTGCGGGCGATGCCGAAGGACAGGGGATAGGCCCGCAGGGGCGTCTCCAGGGCGAGCCGCCCCAGCATCAGGCCGAAGCGGCGCTCGACCTCGTGCAGCGCGTCCTCGGGATCGAGGGCCAGCATGTGCGGCACCGCGTCCTCGCGCTCGGTCCAGACGATGGAGGAGCGGTGGCCGTCGGGGCCGGGCGCGAGCGGCAGGATCGCGAAGGGGCCGGAGGGCAGGAAGTGCTCGACCGCCCGGCCCTCGTGGTCGCGCTCGTGCCCGATCGTCGCCACGATGCCCGATTGCGGATAGGACCAGCCCACCCAGCCGATCCCCGCTTCCGCGCGCAGCCGCGAGCGCCCCCCGTCGGCCGCGACGAGGAGATGCGCCGTGATCGGCTCACCCCCCTCGACCAGCACCCGGATGCCCGCCTCCTCGCGGGAGAACCCCCGCACGCCCGCCGCCCGCAGCTCGACGCCCGCGCCCCGGCAGCGCTCCAGCAGGGCCGCGACCAGCGCGCCGCTCTCCACCATGTGGGCGAAGGGCTCGCCCCGCCCGACCGCGCCCTCGAAGGTGAGGAAGGTGGGACGCACCACGTCGCCGAGCCGGCTGTCGGTCACCACCATGTCGAGGATGGCCTGAGCGCCCGGCGCGATCGTCCGCCAGACGCCCAAGGTCTCCAGCATGCGCCGCGCCGCGGCCGCGACCGCGTAGGCGCGCCGGTCGCCGCGCGGGTCGCGCGTCAGCGCCGGGTCGAGGAGGACGACGTCGAGGCCGTCCGGCAGCGCGGTCTTCAGCGCCAAGGCCAGGGAGAGCCCCGCGATGCCGCCACCCGCGACGGCGACGGTCCAGGGCTTGGGAACGGAGGAGGCTTGGTCCACGGGGGTCTCGCTGGGCTGGAGCGCTTGACGGCTCGCGGCAAACGGGGTCGAACCGCACCGGACCCGCCGCGCCTCCCGGCGTCAAGCCCCAAGGAACCCCGCATGTCCGGCGCCGTCGACGAGCTTCTCGCCATCCTCGACCTCGAGCCCCTGGAGCGCAACCTGTTCCGGGGCCGCAGCCCCCAGGTGGGCTGGCAGCGGGTGTTCGGAGGCCAGGTGATCGGCCAGGCGCTGGTGGCGGCGGCCCGCACCGTCGAGGGACGACCGGCCCACTCCCTGCACGCCTATTTCCTCCTGCCGGGCGACCCCAAGGTGCCCATCGTCTACGAGGTCGACCGCATCCGCGACGGCAGGAGCTTCGCGACGCGCCGCGTGGTGGCGATCCAGCACGGCCAGGCGATCTTCTCCATGTCGGCCTCCTTCCAGGCCGAGGAGCCCGGCTTCGACCACGCCATGCCCATGCCCTCCGTGCCGCGCCCGGAGGCGCTTCCGCCGGAGAGCGAGATGCGCAAGGGCGAGCTCGCGCGCATGCCCGCGCCGGTGCGCGCCTATTACGAGCGCGAGCGGCCCATCGAGCTGCGGCCCGTGGAATACGAGCGCTACACCACCCGCGAGCCCATGGAGCCGCGCTTCCACATGTGGATCCGCGCCACCGGCCCGCTGCCGGACGACCCGGCCGTGCACCGGGCGGTGCTCGCCTACGCCTCCGACATGGCGCTGCTCGATTCCTCGCTCGTCGCCCATGGGCGCACCGTGTTCGAGCCCGCGATCCAGGCCGCGAGCCTCGATCACGCTCTCTGGTTCCATCGCCCCTTCCGCGCCGACGACTGGCTCCTCTATGCCCAGGACAGCCCCAGCGCCTCGGGCGCGCGAGGGTTTTCGCGGGGGCTCATCTACGCCGCCGACGGGACGCTCGTGGCGTCCGTGGCGCAGGAGGGACTGGTGCGGGAGCGGACGGAGCGCGGGTGAGAGATCTGCACATTTACTAGGCAAGATCTGGGCGCGAAAGCTGCCCAAGAATTCATCATCGCCGGCATTCAAGGGGCCCGCCGCCTTTCCGACCCCCTCGTGCCGAGGTGCCCCGCGGAGCAGGGCCTCGAGGCACGCACCACGCCTGCCACGAGCGACGGAGATTCCCGGCGCGCCCTTCGAGGCGCGCTTCGCTCGCACCTTGGAGCCTGCCCTCGCGAGGCCGGGGACGAGGCCGGGCGTGCGACGAGCCCCCTCGCGAAGCGCGAGCGGCCACTTGGCACGACCCTTGAATTGCGCCGCCTGGATGCGCCGCACGCCCGTTCGCGTGCGGCGGCAACGCGTCGCAAGGCCGCCTCGAGCGGAGAAGGGGGCACCCCATGAAAATCGTGATGGCGATCATCAAGCCGTTCAAGCTCGA
>DASPJU010000294.1:0-3025 GCA_035628475.1 Salinarimonas sp.
CTCCGCCCATCCCGGCTTCAAGCCCGGCGACGCCGTGATCCTCAACGGCTGGGGCACCGGCGAGACCCATTGGGGCTCCTATGCCGAGCGCGCGCGGGTCAAGGGCGACTGGCTCGTGCCCCTGCCCAGCGGCCTCAGCCCCCGGCACGCCATGGCGATCGGCACCGCGGGCTACACCGCCATGCTCGCCCTGATGGCGCTGGAGCGCCACGGCCTGACGCCCGACCGGGGGCCCGCCGTGGTGACGGGCGCCACGGGCGGCGTCGGCTCGGTGGCGGTGGCGCTCCTCGCGGGCGCCGGCTGGCACGTGATCGCGACGACGGGGCGCCCGGCGGAGGCGGATTACCTGAAGGGCCTCGGCGCCGCCGAGATCGTGGAGCGCGCGGAGCTCTCGGGGCCCGGCAAGCCGCTCGCGAAGGAGCGCTGGGCGGCGGGCATCGACTCGGTCGGCTCCGCGACCCTCGCCAACCTTCTCGCCATGACCCGCTACGGCGGGGCGATCGCGGCCTGCGGGCTCGCCGGGGGCATGGACCTGCCCTCCTCCGTGGCGCCCTTCATCCTGCGCGGCGTGTCGCTCATCGGCATCGATTCGGTGATGGCCCCGACGGCCCTGCGGATGGAGGCCTATCGGCGCCTGTCCGCCGATCTCGACCGGACGCTCCTCGACCGCATGACCACGACGGTGCCCCTCGACGGCGCGGCGGACGCGGCGCGCGCCCTGCTCGCCGGCGAGGTGAGGGGCCGGGTCGTGGTGGAGATCGGGTGAGCCGGGACGCCGGCCCCGCGCACGAAAAAGCCCGGCGCGGGGCCGGGCTCGATCGGTCGACCGGGAGGGGTCGGATCAGGCGTTGAGCGCCTTCACCCGCACCGCGAGGCGCGACACCTTCCGCGAGGCGGTGTTCTTGTGCACGATGCCCTTCTGGGCAGCGCGCATGATCTCGGGCTCCGCGGCCTGGAGGGCGGCGGCCGCCTCGGGCCCGTTGCCGGCGGTGAGCGCGTCCTCGACCTTGCGCAGGTAGGTGCGCATGCGCGAGCGGCGCATCTTGTTGACGTCGGTGCGGCGCGCGATCTTGCGCGTCATCTTCTTGGCCGACCGGGTGTTGGCCATGGCAGTAGACCCTCGCTTCCATAACGCCGCCCCGGCGAGCCCATGATGGCTAGCGCGCGAGGGGATCGGCCGTGTCGTGCTGAACCCATGGATCGGCCGGCCTTCGCCGACGCGGACCCGTGAGCGGCGGTGTATAGCGACGGCCAGGCGGGGCGTCAACGCCTTTGCGAGGGACGGCACCGCCGACGCGGCCGGCCCTGCCGGCTCAGGTCCCCGCCCGGGCCACGACCTCCTTGACGACCGCCTCGCGCTGCTCGCGCAGATCGGCGAGCTTCGCCTTGATCGCGCTCATCTTGGCGGCAAGCTCCTCCTCCAGCTTGGCCTCGGGGGGATCGAGCGTCAGTCCGGCGATCTTCTTGGCCTTCAGGGGTTCTTCTTGATCCCCGACCTGGGTCTCGGCTTCGGCCAGGATCGCGATCTCGCTCACGAGCGCGGCCAGGCGGGTCTCGGGCTGGGCGGCCGCGAGCTTGCCGCCCACATAGACGCCCTGGCTGACGCCCAGCAGCAGGAGCGTTTCGGCGTTCAGGGCCGGGAACGCCCCCGCTGCCGCGATCTGCGAGACAACGTAGATCCCGGTCAGGAGCGTGAAGACGAACAGCTGCAGCTTGAGCAGGTCGAACGTCCCGTTCGTCGTGAGCAGCCGGGAATAGTCGACGTTCACGTCCCCCGGCGGGGCCGCAGGGGCGCTGCGCGTCGCGATCAGGCGCGCGAGGATCGAGCCCGCCCCCGCGATGCCCAGCAGCACCAGCATTTCCTGCGTGACCGTCAGAAGGCTGCCGGCGATGAGGAAGACGTAGATGAAGCCCCAGACCGTGATCACCGTCCAGATGAAGATCTGGAGGAGCGACAGGCTGGGATCCCCGTCCGCGCCGACGAAGAGCCCGCCGATCCAGCGGCTCCAGGAGAACCGCCCTGCGCCCCCCTCGCGCAGACCGGCGTAGCGCAGCGATGCCGCGAAGGCGAACAGGCCGGCCGTGATGGCGTGGCGACGAGGCCGCTGACGAGCGGGTTGAAGGCGACGAAGCTGCCCGCCCCGACGTAGCGCCCGTCGGAGGACGCGACCACGAACGAGATGGTCGATCGCAGCGTCGCGATGCCCGAGGGCAGGATGTCCCGGGGCATGGCGAGCGTCACGGTCGCCGACCCGACCGCCTGGTTGCTGACCTGGGCCACGCTGAGGGAGTGCGTCCTGGCGTCGACGGACGCGCAGCCCGTGAACGAGACCCCCGGCCCGTTGAAGTTCGTTCCGCTCTGCTGCACCTGGACGTCGATCCGGTCGAACCCGCCGCCGGCGCGCAGGCGGCTCGGCTCGAGCTGCTGCGTGGCGCCGCCGGTCCAGGGCTGGACCGAGAGCGGCTGCAGCGTCTTCAGGACGACCCCAGGCCTGACCTCGCCGAGCCCGGCTCCGGCATTGGCGCGATCCTGGCCCGGCAGGACGAGATCGGCCCGTCCCTCCTGCGCGGCCTTCACGGCATCGTCGCCATCGGCGGGCTCGGGGCCCGCCACCTGGAGGACGTAGGTCGTGGCGGGATCGGCGGCGGCGAACCTCACGGGCTCACGGGCCGAGAGGATCGCCGGGGCGAAGCCGGGCCGCCTGATCTCGACATCCACGCCGGCGGGCAGGAGGAAGGTGCCGCCCGCGGTCTCCACGAGGCGCCGTTCGCGCGGGATCTTCCTGACGCCGGCGGGCGGCCCGTCCCAGGCGAGCATCTTGTGACCCGACGGACCGGCGTCCTGCGCCGGGCCGACGGGCCAGCGGGCGACGGTGACGATCGTCCCGGCCGGGATGTCGTAGGGCGCCAGGCAGCCCAGGAGCTGCGGCGGCGGCCCGGAGCCCCGATCCGCCATGTCCGGCGCGGCGAGGTGAAGGCGGGCGAAGGCGAGGGCGAGCATGATGCCGATGCCCACGATGACGAA
>DASPJU010000295.1:0-3260 GCA_035628475.1 Salinarimonas sp.
GCGCCCCCGAGCGCTCCCAAGGACCTCTATGAGGTTGGCGAGATTCCGCCGGTCGGTGTGGTACCGAAGAAAATGTATGCTTGGCTGATTCGCCGCGAGCGGCACGGCGAGCCCGAGACGGCGATGCAGGTCGAGGTCGTCGACGTGCCGCGGCTCGACAGCCACGACGTGCTCGTGCTCGTGATGGCCGCCGGCGTCAACTACAACGGCGTCTGGGCGTCGCTCGGCAAGCCGATCTCGCCGTTCGACGTGCACAAGGCCGAGTATCACG
Organism: Salinarimonas sp.; assembly: GCA_035628475.1. Classification (GTDB taxonomy): domain Bacteria; phylum Pseudomonadota; class Alphaproteobacteria; order Rhizobiales; family Beijerinckiaceae; genus Salinarimonas_A. Next base: position 272 of record DASPJU010000295.1, read on the forward strand.
TGGCCGGCTCGGATGCGTCCGGCATCGTCTACGCCGTCGGCGACAAGGTGAAGCGCTTCAAGGTCGGCGACGAGGTCGTCATCCACTGCAACCAGGACGACGGCGACGACGAGGAGTGCAACGGCGGCGACCCGATGTTCTCGCCCTCGCAGCGGATCTGGGGCTATGAGACGCCGGACGGCTCCTTCGCGCAGTTCTGCCGGGTGCAGTCGCGCCAGCTCATGGCCCGCCCCAAGCACCTGACCTGGGAAGAGGCCGCCTGCTACACGCTGACGCTCGCCACCGCCTACCGCATGCTGTTCGGCCACGCGCCGCACACCGTGCGCCCGGGCCAGAACGTGCTGATCTGGGGCGCCTCCGGCGGTCTCGGTGTGTTCGGCGTGCAGCTCTGCGCGGCGTCCGGCGCCAACGCCATCGGCATCATCTCCGACGAGACCAAGCGCGACTACGTGATGTCGCTCGGCGCCAAGGGCGTCATCAACCGCAAGGACTTCGACTGCTGGGGCCAGATGCCCACCGTCAACACGCCCGAATACGCGGCCTGGGTGAAGGAGGCGCGCAAGTTCGGCAAGGCGATCTGGGACATCACGGGCAAGCGCGACGTCGACATCGTGTTCGAGCATCCGGGCGAGTCGACCTTCCCCGTCTCGGCGCTGGTGGTGAAGCGCGGCGGCATGGTGGTGTTCTGCGCCGGCACCACGGGCTTCAACATCACCTTCGACGCCCGCTACGTCTGGATGCGCCAGAAGCGGATCCAGGGCTCGCACTTCGCCCATCTCAAGCAGGCGGCCGCCGCCAACCAGTTCGTCATCGACCGGCGCATCGACCCCTGCCTCTCGGAGGTCTTCCCCTGGGACAAGATCCCCCAGGCGCACACGAAGATGTGGAAGAACCAGCACGCGCCGGGCAACATGGCGGTGCTGGTGAACGCGCCCCGCACGGGCCTGCGCACGCTTGAGGATGTGATCGAGGCGACGGGGAGCTGAGCGGGGTCCGGACGAGAGTTGCGACGCCGGGAGACACGCTCCACCCCCGCTGATCCAAATCTCTCCCTCATGCCGAGGAGCCCGCGGAGCGGGCGTCTCGAAGCACGCTCCAGGGACCTCGGCGGGTCATGGAAGGCGCCCTCCAAGGGCTCCCGAGACCTCGGGAGCGTCCTTCGAGACGCGCTCTTCGAGCGCTCCTGGGGATGAGGTTCGTGGGTGGGAGCAGCAGGCTCGGCGCCTGCCCATCCCGGCAAAAGCCTAGATGGGTGGAGAGGGGAGCGCGGGTCACGGCATCTTCACCACGTTCTGCAGCGCCGCCGTGTTATCCAGCGGCCGCAGCCTCTGCTTGCGGGCCGCGATCAGGGCGCCGTTGAGCTCGCCCCCGAACAGGAAGATCGCCGAGAGCGTGTAGAGGAAGACGAGGGCGATCATGGCGGTGGCGAGCCCGCCATAGGTCGAGGCGTAGGCGCCCGGATATTCCTCCAGGTACCAGCCGAAGCCGATGCCCCCCACGATCCACATGACCAGCGTGAGCCCGATCCCCGGCAGCACGCGGCGCACCGAGCGCCGGCCCGCCGCGATGAGGGTATGGGCCAGCACGAGGGCGACGATGATGAGGAGCGTCGTCACCCCGAGCCGCAGGAAGCCGAGCAGGAAGCCCAGGGGCTCGAGGTCCGGCACCCAGGCCACGGCCCAGCGCCAGCCCAGCGGGAAGAGCACCACGAACAGCGCGAAGGCGAGCATCACCACGGCGCCGAAGACCACGAAGAAGATCGATTCGAGCCGCACGATCCACCAGGCCCGCATCTCCCGCGCGCCGTAGGCGCGGTTGAGGCCGACCCGCAGGGACTCGACCCCGCTCGAGGCGAAGTACAGGGCGAGCACGAGGCCCACCGTGAAGATGTCCGAGCGCCGCCCCGTGAGGATGTTGTGGACCTCGAGGGCGATGGGCTTGGCGACGCTCTCGGGCCAGGCCTCCAGGATGATGTCGGCGGCCTCGTCCGCGAGCGTTCCCGTGCCGAAGAAGCTCGCCACCGCGGTGAGCAGGATCAGGAAGGGGAACAGGGACATCAGCACGGAGAGCGCGATGTGGCTCGCGATCGCCCAGCCGTCATGGAGGACGAAGCGCTGATAGGCGACGATCAGGAGGTCGAGGCCGCGGCGCAGCCGGGTCACGGCTCGCCCCCGCCGGGTCGTCCCATGCGCCTCAAGGAGACAACCCGTCCCACGCGATCCGTCCCGCTCTCCACCCTGGCGATGTGGCCGGTTCCGAGGGGCTTGGCAAGGGCGCCGTGCCGCGGCGTGGCGCCATGCGTCCCCCGCTCGCCTGCCCTTCCTTGGACGGATTCGAAGCCGGTGGCGGACCCCGAGGAAATGGACTATACCGCCCTCGGCTGCGCCGCGCGCCAGGAACGTCCAATCCGTTTCCGCGCGCTTCCTCCATCCGGGCACACCCGGAGCGGCGCGCGCGAACACCCGCGCACCCGGCCGAACACATCGTTCGTTCCAACGCCAGCGAGGACAGCCATGGCGACTCTCGACAGCTTCAAGGCCCGCAAGACCCTTACCGTGGGCGACAAGACCTACACCTATTACTCCCTCGTCGAGGCCGAGAAGAACGGCCTGGCCGGCATCTCCCGCCTGCCCTTCGCCATGAAGGTGCTGCTGGAGAACCTACTGCGCTACGAGGACGGCCGCACCGTCACGAAGGACGACGTCACGGCGGTCGCCGCCTGGCTCGACAATCGCGGCAAGGCCGAGAAGGAGATCGCCTTCCGCCCCGCCCGCGTCCTCATGCAGGACTTCACGGGCGTGCCGGCGGTGGTGGATCTCGCGGCCATGCGCGACGCCATGAAGAATCTCGGCGGCGATCCGCGCCGCATCAACCCGCAGGTCCCGGTCGATCTCGTCATCGACCACTCCTTCGTCACCGACGAATTCGGCACCCCGCTCGCGCTCAATCGCAACGTGGAACTCGAATACGAGCGCAACGTCGAGCGCTA